>JAAYYH010000120.1 GCA_012515495.1 Coriobacteriaceae bacterium
CTCGGACAATAACATAGGTGTAAGATAAGGATTATTGATCTCTCGGTTAGGAAATAGATTCAGCGGAGTGGATCCAACGCAGATGCGCCGACACGATTGGTGGCGTACTCCAAGAGGTAAGGGAGAACTAGATGAACAGCGACACCCGCAGGATATTATTGGTAGAGGATGAGAAGGCGATCCGCGACGCGGTAGCAGCATATCTGGAACGCGAGAACTATTGGGTTACCGCAGTCGCCGATGGACAGGAGGCTTTGGAGGAGTTCTCCCGTCACAGCTTTGGTCTGGTCATTTTGGATCTGATGCTTCCCAGAGTGTCGGGTGAGCGTGTCTGCCGGGCGATACGTGACAGTTCGGATACTCCCATCATAATGCTCACAGCCAAGGGTGAGGTTGAGGACCGTATCATCGGGTTGGAGCTTGGTGCCGACGATTATCTCATCAAGCCATTCTCGCCACGTGAGCTGGTAGCTCGGGTGCGAGCCCTTTTACGTAGAGCCCACGTCACTGATGAACCACAACGCGAGGTCTTGGAATTTGGAGACCTGACCATCGATGTCTCTGGTCATAAAGTACTGGTAGCAGGGGAGGAGATCGATCTTACTGCCAGCGAATTCAAGCTACTCACTACACTTTCCCGTTACCCTGGTCGCGTGTATTCGCGGATGGAGTTGGTTGAGAAAGTGCTCGGTTATGACTTTGAAGGTTACGAGCGCACTATAGACAGTCATGTCAAGAATCTGCGGGCCAAGATCGGCGATGATCCGCGTGAACCAAAATGGCTCTACACCGTTCACGGTGTCGGGTATCGTTTTGAGGATCCTACTGGCAAGGAATGATCCGTGCTGTCTGCCCAGGACACCTCAGATGAAAAGGAACAACTGCCTCAGAAACGCTCGCTGAGTTATTCGACGCGCGTGACGTTGACGTTTGCCCTGGTTGCTGCCATGACAGCGATTATCGCTGCGGGCGTGTTGGCTGTTGTCTGGGAAAAGCAGTTCCAAGGGTATACTCGCCAGAATATCCAGGTGCTGGCCACGTCTACTGCTACCACGCTGGCACAACACTACGAGCTGACGGGTGGGTGGACTCGAGAGACCCTGGGTATCCTGCCCAGCGTCAGCGATATCTCCACAGGAACCAGCATCAGGGTCGTGACCGTCGATGGTGTGGTCCTCTATAACGACGCGTTGCTTGAACAGAGTTCTTCTGAACTGCTGAGAGGTTCTCAAGAAGGGACAGTCCAGGCAGCAGTGATGGTTGAGAACGAGAAAGTCGCCACCGTTTATGTCACCGCTCTAGAGGGTCTGTTCCTGACTCGCGCCGACATTGAGTTCAGGCTGAATTCATATCGCGCCATAGCTGTTGCTGCGTTTATCGCAGTCATCCTGGCATCGGTGGTTGGATTGCTCTTCGCCCGAGGACTCGTAACACCCATCAAGCGCATCACCAACACAGCAAATGCCATCAAGGAAGGCAATCTTTCGGCGCGAACCGAAATGGGTGGCAGAGATGAGATATCACAGCTGGGCAAGACACTTGATGCCATGGCAGAATCCATTGAGAAGGACCGCGAGCTTGAGCGCCGTCTGACCACTGATGTCGCGCATGAGCTGCGCACCCCTCTGATGGCGATGCAGGCAACCATCGAGGCTATCGTCGATGGGGTGCTGCCCGCAGATGAGGTGCGTCTTTCCACCATCAATTCTGAGGTGATCCGACTGGGAAGATTGGTCGATGCTCTTCTCAGGCTCTCGCGTCTGGAGAATCGTTCGGTAGCCTTGAAGCAAGAGGAGCTCGACCTTGGTGAATTGATCAGGGGTCTGGTGCTCAATCATGAGATGCTCATCGAAGCAGCAGGCTTGGTCATCAAGTTCAAATCGCAAGATAATGTCAGGGTGATTGGTGATGCAGACCTGTTGCGTCAGGCCACTGCCAATCTGATCTCCAACGCTGTGCGCTATACGCCAGCGGGAGGTAAGATCATCGTTGAAGTGAAGCGCGGGCAGATGATGGCTCAGATCATCGTAACTGACACTGGCATGGGGATATCTGAAGATGACATCAAGCACGTCTTCTCGCGTTTCTGGCGAGCGGATGCCGGAAGAAACCGCGAGAGCGGAGGCTTGGGCGTAGGTTTGGCGGTGGTCAAGGAGATAGTCGACCGCCATCATGGTTGGGTTAATGTTGAGAGCGTTCTTGATGGTGGTACGACATTCACCATCTATGTGCCGTTGTATACCGAAGAACTTCGTCGCCGCAAGGCAAAGGCAGCTAAGAGTCGGAAGGGAGACGTTCGTGGCGCTAAGTGACAGCATTAAGCCAACAGCTCGGGGGAAGGTCCGTGACCTGTACGATCTTGGAGACAGGCTCCTGTTCGTGGCATCGGATCGCATCTCGGCCTTTGACTATGTCCTTGAAGACACCATACCCTTCAAAGGTGAGGTGCTGACGCGTTTGTCCCTGTTTTGGTTCAATCTGCTGCGCGATATCACCCCCAACCATCTGATCTCGGCCGATATCGCCGACCTGCCAGCTTCATTCACACCCTTCACCCGAGAACTTGTCGGACGTTTTATGCTGGTGAAGAAAGCGACGATGTTCCCAATTGAGTGTATCGTCCGCGGATATCTTTCGGGCAGCGGTCTTAAGGAGTATGAGACGCTGGGTACGGTCAGTGGTGTTGCTCTGCCACCTGGCTTGCTCAACTCCAGTATGTTGCCCAATGTGCTCTATTCGCCATCAACCAAGGCGGAGATCGGCGAACATGACGTCAACATCAGTTATGAGGAAACAGTCGCTTTGGTGGGTGAGAGCAATGCTGCGGCTCTGCGCGATCTCTCGTTGGCTGTTTACAGCGCCGCTCGCGAGTATGCCGCTGAACGCGGTATCATCATCGCCGATACCAAGTTCGAGTTTGGCTTGATAGATGGTCAGGTCGTGTTAGCCGATGAGGTGCTGACCCCCGATTCGTCACGCTTCTGGCCTTTGGATAAATATGGGCCAGGCAGAGACCAGCCCAGCTTCGACAAGCAATATGTGCGCGATTGGCTTAAGGCGAACTGGGACATGCAGGGTACACCTCCGCGGCTACCCAAAGAGGTCATCGAGGCGACGTCGGCCAAGTACATCCAAGCCTTTGAGCTAGTAACTGGAGAGAAATTCGTGCCGATGGGATCATGATCTTCCCAGTGGCCGCCCTGGCTCTTTGACCCGAATAGACCCTTGCTTCTGGTATAGTGAATCCTCTATAGGAACAGCCGTGACGTGACAGCTCGAAAAGATCTTCAGACATCGAAGGGCGACGCCGCGGGTTGTGATGGTTTTAGACCGAGGAGTGATGAATGGCACAGAGAAATCCCCTCAATCCCCGCTACCAGGGCGAGGGTCCCGGAGGTCAGACCAAGAAGTCTGCTGCCTCTGCAAAACCAGTCAGTGAAGCAGCGTTTTCCGTACGGATAAAAGGTAAGCCGACGACTGCCAGTGAGAAAAAGGCAGCTGCTAAGTCTCGTGAGAGGGAGGCCCAGCGAAAAGCTGCAGAGAAGGAGCGTAAGGCTAAAGAGAAAGCCAAGGTCGAGGCTCAAGCTGATGAATCCGCGACTACAGAAGTTGTGGAGAGCAAGCCAGCTGAGTCAGCCGCAGCTGCCCCCAAGCAGAATTTCTTCCAAAAGTTGTTCTCTCCAGCTCCAAATATGCCAAATACGCCTGAATACAAGATGTGGCGCCGCCGCTACTGGATGTTGATGGCCGGCGGAATCGCGTCAGTGACATTTTCCTGGATATTTCAGACGATCTTGCCAAACGTATTCACGCTTTGGGTGATTTTCATGGTCTTGGCGTATGTGTTCATCGCGTTAGCCTTCTTCGTCGATTTCAAGAGAGTCCGCCCCTTGATCAAGGAGTATCAAAAGGGTGGAAGTGGCGCGAAGAAAAGCCCAAAACAGCTCAAGCATGAACAGGAGTCCGCGCAACGTGCTGCCGAGCTCGAAGCAGCTC
>JAAYYH010000121.1 GCA_012515495.1 Coriobacteriaceae bacterium
TATATACACTATTAACTGTATTGACGCTTCTGTCAATAGGAAGATTTGCGACAAACACAAAAGAGAGCCCGCAAGCGAGCTCTCTTTTGTTTTATGGCCAGTGATGACTGACGGATTGCAACGGCTGGTTAACCCGATCTAAAGCGTAGCGCAGCTACTACAGGTCAACATCTCGTTGTGTGTTACCATCCCTGCTGATTATCAGCCGTTCGCAATCTTCTTCGCGGCCAGTCGAGCAAAGGTGATCGTGCGGCCACAGGCATGTCCAGTGATCATATTCGGGTAGGTATAGGCATAGTAGCCACCGCTATCATTGCCTACCACATACAGTCCTTCAATCGGCTTGCCTTGAGGATCAAGAGCCTTGAGGTCCGTATTGATCCTAATCCCGTCCAACGTACAAAGTATCATCGAGTTTTGACGAACACCATAGAAAGGGGGTTTACGCAATTCAGAAAGTCGGAAGGCCTCTTTACCAAAGTCCGGATCTTCCTGCATATCGAAAAGCTCGTTATAACGATCGACTGTCTTCTTGAATGTATCAGCAGGGATGTTTAGCTTCTCAGCTAGTTCTTCAATGGTGTCCGCCTGCTGCACATAGCCCTCTTCGATGAGGCCCTGAACCATACCAAGAACAGCTGGCATTGGGATATTTGGTGGAGCACCGTTGTCATTGGGGAGCATCCGTGAGCAGCCATGTGTGTCAAATCGAGGAATATCGTTTTCGATATTGCCGTCCCAGATAGTGCAATAGGTTGCCTGGGGTTGAAACGCCGATGCATGGGTGATGAAGTCATAGGGACCTGATTCATTGGTGAATCTCTCTCCGTTGAGATTGACTTTCAATAATGGTTGGGAGCCCAACCAGAACAGGCGACCCTCACTCCAATCACCACCGCTTACTTGATCAGGTTTTATGGCTCCCCTGTCAAAGAGCATGCTGGTATGCACCTTGTCAAAGTCGGCCCCTGCCCAAATACAGGCCTTGATCCCATCGCCCTCAGAGCCGGGTATCGCAGTGTTCCAAGCGATCAAGGGCATAGCCTCAGGTTGCAGTGCCGCCAGCATATCCCTGTTCATGGCATATCCGCCTGTTGCGACAATCACGCCTTTTGAAGCATTGATCCTGACGTACGAACCACTGTCGGCTTTGGCAATCGCACCAGCCACTCGGTCACCGTCTTTAATCAGCTTTACCATAGGTGTGTTATAGCGGAATTCAACGCCCAGACCAGTGGCGTATTCAGTGAGGACCGTCTTGCCATCCAACAAGGCTTTGCCTTTGTCATCTTTTGGCCATGCGGGAGAGTGTCCGGTGGCAAAGTGCTTGTAATTGACCTTATCCTTTTCCACCGTGTACTCCTGCCAAAGCGTGACATCATGCTCGGCAAGGCGATCCTGATACCAGTCAATCGTTTCAGCACTGTTGTCGTACCAGAGATGATGGAGGCTGGCATTAATCCTATTTGCTGAATAGGATTGACAGGCTTGCGTTATCTCCTGCTTGTCGATGACCGTACCGGTTTCCTTCATCAACCGAGTATTGATTCCACCAAGATCGTCACGGATACCACCGCTTTGCAACTTGTCGATAACCAGCGTCTTAGCTCCCTCTTCGCCAGCGGCACAAGCCGCGAACAATCCTCCAGTGCCGCCGCCGATGATAAGGATCTCGGTCTCAATCGTCTCGGTTATGTCTTTATCAGCAATTTGCGGCTCATTTCCCAGCCAATCCGATTCACTGCTTTTACCGTTTCCAGCCTCTGAAGATGTGCCCGAAGCACCAGAACCGCCGTCTTTTGGTGCCTGACTTGGTGAACAAGCAGCTAGCCCACTTAATGCAGCGATCGCACCGGTTGCTGCGGCACCCGTGAGGAAGCCGCGTCTGGATATCAGCTTGCACCTATCATCCGGCTGCTGATCCCTCTCCTTTTCCTCTTTCACAATAACCTCCTCCTTCTTGATTCTAAGCGTATGGTGTGCATAGCGCTGTCCTACGCTTTCTACTCTAGACATCTGCGAGATGACGTCATCACCACGCTGGGGTAATATGTGGGTTCACATCGATGAGAACTCGAGATTCTCGTTTGGATGACGATTTTCACACACATTGGGGGATTCGTGACTTCGCAGGTCAAA
>JAAYYH010000122.1 GCA_012515495.1 Coriobacteriaceae bacterium
AAGCCGGAAAGGATGAAGAAGAAATCTACACCCGTGTATCCGAGTCTACCAAACTCAATACCCGGGAGCGTCCCAACATTAATGTAATGATAAAAGAATACGGCAAAGGCAGCCCACCAACGCAGACCAGTCAAGGAATCTAGCCTTGATGCCGTTTTATCCATGCATTCTTTCCTATTCCGTAGTGTGAATCTAGAATCTTCATTGATGAAGCCATTCCTCGGCTGGAATATTCTAGCGAACTGATTCTAAACCATCTAGTTACTATATCTGAGTTCAGCTGCCAGTGAATATTCCAGATTGATTAGCCACGAATGCGCGAGCATCTCAAGTCGCGATACAGAAACAGGCCGGACATGTGGTCCGACCTGCGTGGTTTGTGGCATCCCCAGCGGGATTCGAACCCGCGATCTCCGCCTTGAAAGGGCGGTGTCCTAACCGCTAGACGATGGGGACGTGATGCACGTATAGCCATTATGTGTTCTGGCGAAAAGTGCTCGCCTATTATCCCTTGATGTCCTGATGTTTGCAAGTAACGGGCAATAAACGGTAGCTGTTTTCTGCTCCAAGCCCAACTTGACCTCACAGACATCAATGGTATTATATATCGGCGCAAGATTTGGCCGTAGTTTTTTTGACGATGTACATTGAGCGCAGGCAAGGTCGGGTAGCTCAGTTGGTAGAGCAGGGGACTGAAAATCCCCGTGCCGGCGGTTCAAGTCCGTCTCCGACCACCACAAAAAACCCGCAGGCTCGGCTTTGGCCGGGCTTGTTTTCTATCACAAGGTTTTGCGGGGGTTATTGGACAAAACGTGCGGCTCTTATGCAGGGAAAGAATGCAATAAACCGTCGCCAGTGGTAATGTTACAATACCACTGAATAGTAAGATGAATCTCAAGGTCAGCACACCGTATGGCCAACCGCGAAAGGCCAGCTAACTAAGATGAGCCAAGTGCTTCCACACCTGCATAGCGTGATACTGTGCGAAACCAGTGTTTCCAGATTATGGCCGCTTTCCCGATTAAGGTCGCCGCGCGAACTCTATATACCCGAAGGCGGAAAAGAGAGTTTGTTAGCCGCTACGATCAAAGCCGTGAAGCCGTTTAGTGTTTTGCCGTTGATAATCACTGTTGACGGTGAGCTGGCTGCCAGCGTCAAAGCACACATCGAGCAATATGGCTTGTTGAAAGAAGACGAGTACCAACTGCTAGTCGAACCATATCCGCGCGGCAATGCCTTCACCATTGCTTTAGCTGCGGCACAACTCAAGCTGATTGATCCAAACGCCGTTATGCTGGTGTTGCCTGTTAACCAAGAATTCACTGTCGATGACCGCTGGGCCTTCACGCTTGGCCGAGGATATCGTGTTGCTGCCGAGGATAAGATAGCGGTACTGGCCACAGGAACGACGTCAACCAATCATACAGCTGTCTTGAATCGTAGCTTCATTCAACAGGGGGCGGAGCTCAAGGGTATCCTGGGTGCCTATCAGGCAAAATCCTATATCGCCGAGCCACCGCCATCCCTGGTATATAGATTGGCGCGCAGAGGGTCGCTTTGGAGTGCTCGCATTATCCTGATGCGGGCTACTGTGGCACTGGCAGAGCTCAAGGGTGCGCCGCCGCGCTCAGATGAGGTCGCGGCTCAGGGCGCTGCTCGGATAGCTGAGACCGCAACGTTCCTGGTAGCATTAGGCTCAGATCACTGGTCTAATAAGGAAGCCCAAGCGGTGTTGGCCACCTTGCCTGATGTCAGTTATGAACAAGCGGTTTTAGAGAACAGCAACAAGCTTGCTGTCATACCCTCAACCATTGAGTTCAATACCTTGGCTAACTTGGAGTCGCTGGAACACAGCATCAGGCCGGACAGCAATTCGAATCGAAGTAGTGGCCGGGTTTTAATGGTTGCCACACAAGACACAACAGTGCTATCCAATGCCGGCAAGTTAACCGTCACGCTGGGAATCCAGGATTTGGTGATCATCGATACACCCGATGCGACACTGATTGCCGCCAAGAAAGCGTTAGGGAACATGGATGATGTTGCGGAAGCTTTGCGGGAGATGCAAGCCCCAGAATTACTTGATTTCATCGTGAAGAGCGAATCGGCAGAACAAGAAGTGTAGGACAATACCGAATCACAATTCGAGAATCAACCCAGACTGACATCAACCAACTGAAGTGATGGCGTCTTTCAGCATTTGAGCGAACTCAGGTTTTCTCATTGCTAGCCGCACATTGGTCTCCAGCCATGTTTCGATTGTGCCTGTATCAAAGCCTTCATCAGCATCGACGGCAACAGCGTACATCTCTTCGGTCGTAAGCAGGGTCTTAAGCGCATCAGTGAGCTGGATCTCACCACCAGCACCCGGGGCTGTATGAGCCAGAAGCTCCATGACTGTCGGGGTTAACAGGTAGCGGCCGAATATCGCGTATTCTGACGGGGCATCTTCAACAGCGGGCTTCTCCACTAGGTCGTTCACTTTCCAGAGGCCTTCTCGGAGTTGCGAGCCGGCGATAATGCCAAAGCGTGAGACCTGCTCGCGGGGAACTTTAATGACAGCAATCACGCTGGCACCGTTGTAGCGTTTATGGACTTCAAGCATTCGGCGTAGTACTTGATTGTCTGGTACTAACACATCACCCAACAGTACGTAGAAGGGCTCTTTCCCAGTTTTAGCCGCGGCGCAGTGTACGGCATGACCCAACCCCAACGGCCTGTCCTGATCAACGAAGCTGACCGGCAGATCGCCAGCGTGATTGACGGCGTCTGCCAGCATCTTCTTACCTTTGCTTATCAGAAATTCACTGAGATCGGGAGACGGCGAGAAGTGCTCGACCAACGCGACCTTGCGCGAGCCGTTGATGATGATCACCTCATCGGCGTCGGCAGCCAATGCTTCTTCCACCACGTATTGGATAACCGGGCGGTCCAGTACAGGCAGCATCTCCTTGCGTTGCGCC
The DNA here is from genome assembly GCA_012515495.1 of Coriobacteriaceae bacterium. Lineage (GTDB taxonomy): Bacteria > Actinomycetota > Coriobacteriia > Coriobacteriales > UBA8131 > UBA1419. The sequence goes on from JAAYYH010000122.1 coordinate 2,964, forward strand.
TTGGTTGCAGGTAAAAAGCGCGTACCCAGACCGGCTGCGGGAATGATAGCCTTCACAAAACCTCCGTTACAGACTATTCAGCTTGTTTGATCTCGGCAGTTTCGACCAGCCACTTGTTGGCTTTGGTTCTGAGAGCAGCCTCTTCAATCAAATACATACGGCTGGTGAACTCGAATTCCCGACGTGCTTCTTTTTCATGGCCTGGAGCCATTGCGGAAAGCGCGGCATCGACGTCCTTATCATCAATCGTCAGTTTCAGGTGCCGTGCCAGCGCGTCGAGACTGAAGCTTTGGGTGAGGACCTCACGGGTCTGCAGCATCATCATCATGCCAAATTGTTGCTCGCCGCCATTTTGAGCAACATAATCCTCGAGCGAAAGTCCAGCCTGTCGGGCTTGTTGTTGAACTCCCTGCATCAACTCTGAGCGGGTGAACTCATAGAATTCATCGGGGATGGGGGATTTGAATCGCTTGGCAAGTTCTGATGCTGCCAGATAGACTTTCATGTTCTCGAGTTCTTTGGTCTTGTATCTGATCCCGTCTTCCTTGATTCTCTCACGTAGCTCGGGAACGTTCTTGATTCCAGGCATATTCTTCTCAACCCAGGAATCAGTGATTGCCGGGATAACCTTCTTCTGGATCTCCTTGATTGTGACAGTTATCGTTACAGTACCCAAACGCATCGAAGGATCAACGCCCTCTTCGTCCTCACTGATCTCGAAGGTCTTGGTTTCTCCCGGAGTCAGACCGAGGATGTTCTTGTCGAAGTCCTCCGGCATAAAGCCTTCTCCAACTGTGTACTGACGGCTGTCTGCAGTTAAACCGCGGATTATCTCACCTGATGAATCCTTGGATTCGATGGCGATTAGGATGTTGTCGCCATTGGCTACCGGACGATCCTCGTCTTTTTCCCAGGAAACATGGCTTTGGGCGATATTCAGCATCTGGTTCTCGATCTCGGCTGATGTTATCTCAACTTTTGGCAAAGTAAAGCTGACCGGATCGTAAGATTCAAGTTCATATATCGGTTTAGGGGTAACGATAACGGTGAAGTTGAACGCTTTGTCGCGCTCTACGTTTGACGCAGAATGGACCTCGGGGGCCATGATAATGTTTAGTTTCTGCTTTGTTATCGCAAACGGAGCGAGGAAGGTCATCACATAATTATCGACAACAGCCTTGTAGAGCTCTTCTCCGAGCTTCTCCTTGATTGCCGCGACAAGGTCGTCAGTCGATGCGGGAGTGATACCGTTGCGGTATGCCTGCATCATGTTGGCGTTATCAATCGTCTCATTGACTTTATCAACGGGCACTGTGATATCGAGCTGTATCTTGCCGTCTGGGCGTGTTTGCTGTTTGATCTTCACCTGAAGCCTCCTTGATGCCTGTTCCTGCCCGTTGGGCAACGCATCTTCAATCAATTGAACGTAAACCTAACCAGTATACAGGATACTGGCAGTGAAAACGAAATCTACGGCTACGGCCAGATTTTACCGATTGTGCTCGAATTACACAGCGAAGATCTGGTCTGAGACTGAGACTGAGACGCTACCGGTCACTGATTACCGAGTAGACCGTATTTCGAGCGCACTCTTTCCAGTTTCTCAATCATGAAAGGGGCAAGGAACGCTAAGAACAGCACCGTCGCTACCGCGTGAACCGCGTTGAAGGGTAAGCCGGCAAGATAGATAGCCACAGCGCTTTGACCGCTGAGCAGGTTGGTCATCAATAACACCGACGAAGTATCCATGAACAGGCCATAGATTAGCAGCGCGCTCAGTCCACCGAATAGGCAAAGGGGCAGGCGTTTTACCGGCAGGCGACCTTTTGAGAAGATTAGACCAGCCAAAAAACCGATTAAGCCCAGCGCGAACATCTGCCAAGGCGTCCAGGGACCCTGGCCAAAGATGAAGTTGGAGATGAAGGCACTCAATGAGCCGGTGACAAAGCCGCTTTCGGCACCCAAAGCCACACCAGCGATGATGACCAGCGCGACCATTGGTTTGAATTGGGGCACCATGAAGAAAGCCGCACGGCCTGCGACAGCTAACGCGATCATGACAGTGATCAATACCAGCTCTCGAGCTTGGGGTCTGCGCCCTTCAAACGCCAACATGAACGGCAACATGACCAATACGATCACTATCGCGCTGATTGCATAGATGCCGCCTTCTCCCGGCAATAACACGCCTAAGCCTAGGATTAGAGGGATGCAGAGCACGATGACGATAATCGCAACGATGGTTTTCAGGGGTAGTCGAGTCTTAGTTGAGGCATCCATGGCTCAGCTCCGTGCTCTGACAGAAGACGTGCCTGAGAGTTTGTTGGAAGATGACGGAAACCCCGATTTGGATTGGCGTTCATTGAGTGTCGATAGATGCTTTATGATGTCTTCAGCGGTGACGACGTTCTCTACCAAACCACGGGATAGACGATTAGCGGCTGTAGTATAGAAGCTGTTACCAACAAAGAATTGCCTGGTCGCGCTTTGAGACACGACGTCTCCATCAAAAAGCATCGCGCATCTATCGGCATAGGCTGCACAGAACTCGATGTCATGGGAGACCATCAGGATTGACACTCCTCGCGCCTTCAACTTTTCAAGGATAGCAGCCAGCTGTTCTTTGAATGCTGCGTCCAAGCCTTTTGTTGGCTCGTCGAGCAGCAGAATCTGAGGTTCGCGCAGCAGTACCTTTGCCAACGCGGCACGCTGTTGCTCGCCCACACTGACATCGAAAGGGTGTCTATCCAGCAATGTATCGATTTCCAATAACTCAGCAATGCTATCAGCTCTAGCCAGACTGATATCAGATTTGGGATTGGTGAACATAGTGAGCAAATCGTCACGTATCGTCTTCTCGGTGAAGATGGTCTGCGAATCCTGTGGTAACAGGCAGAGTCCTCCTCGTGCAGCTGTGGATTCAGCTGAAGTGAAAGCTGCCAACTTGTTTTGAAGGAGATCATCAGTTGCTGCCAAGGTATTTGCAGAGCTCGCTTGTTTCTCCAACCATACCTTGCCACGGTAGGGCTTGAGAAGGCCGGCCAGCACACCGAGAGTAGTTGATTTGCCGGTACCATTGCCACCGAGAAGACAGAACAGCTCTGACTGATGTATCTCCAGTGAGAGTCCGCGGAGGATATCAGCGCCCTTGCGTTCGTAGCGGAACCAGACCTCTTTGGCTCCAGCGACGACCGTGGATGCGTCGCTGGGATTTTCAGCGTGGACGGGCGATGGTGGAGCAGGAGGTAGTGTGCTAAGCATCTGCGGTTGAGCCAGCTGATCTGAGCTTGGCTGCGACTGAGTTGCAGCGAGTTCTCGCATCAACCAGTCGCGGCCCTCGCGAATAGTGATGGGACAGGTTGCGATGGATGAATCGCAATTGAAACGGGCATCTCCTCGATACTCTCTGTTGAAATGCTCACCTTTAGGACTTCCAGCCGTGCACGCGTCGTCTGTTTGATCTTCCATTGCCAAGAAAACCCGTGCGGCAGCGGGGAAAGCTTTGAGCATGGGTGATTTTGTGACGTTCAACCTGGTGCTGATTGCCGAGACATCCCCTTGAGCCAGCACCTTGCCATCAGCAAGCACTACAACCTTATCAGCCAGAGGCAGTACCACTTCGAGCCGTTGTTCCGCGATGATGATAGTCGTGCCGGTCTCGTCATTGATCTTCTTCAGTTGATTCAAGAACTCCGCTGCAGCTATTGGATCGAGCTGCGCTGTGGGTTCGTCGAGCACAAGGACATCTGGTTGCATCACCATCACTGCTGCCAGATTGAGCAATTGTTTTTGGCCACCAGAAAGCTCGTTGACATCTTTGTGGTACCACTCTTGGATACCAAAGAAGCTGGCCATCTCAGCTACTCGCAAACGTATGGTCGCGGTATCACAGCCCAGACTTTCCAGACCAAAGGCCAGTTCATGCCAGACCTTATCAGTGACGATCTGGTTCTCTGGACTTTGAAGTACGAAGCCGATGCGCGAGGATTGCTCGCGTAAGTCCACCTGAGCCAATGGGCGATTGTCGAAGAGGATCTCACCTTGATGCTTGCCGTGCGGGGTTAGCACAGTCTTCAGGTGTCTAAGCAGAGTGCTCTTTCCGCAACCTGAGCGACCGCAAAGTACTACGAATTCACCTTTCTCAACAACCATATAAACTGCCGATAGAGCCTGTTTCGGTTGCTGCGGATAGGTGAAACTCAAATCCTTGAGCGTGAAGAGCGCCACTTCAATTCCTCAAATCCGTCAAGAAGCAGGGGAAATAAACATAGTAGGAGAAAAGCCAGATAGATGAGAAGAGCGGGGATGCTGAAGGGATTCAAGGTAATCCAAGGAAAATAGGAGATGGATATCAAGCGCAAGGCGATGCCAACAATCACCATGATTGCCAGATAGAGACTGAATGCCGCTAAGAGCTTATCGCGGGAATCTAGCTTATAGAGTGAATACGAACTACGACCTTTGAGGCCATAACCACGTGAACGCATCGAGTCAGCAGTATCCACGCCGTTCTCAAGCGCCCAAGTGACCATGATCGAAAGAATGTCGCCGCCGCTTCTGATGCGATCGATAAGGTGTCCGCTATTCAAGTCGCGGCCAATCGCCTGCTGTGCATAGGTGATCTTCTTCATCTGTGAGAGATAGCGCGGGATAAAGCGCAAGGTCATGGAGATGATCAGTGACACAGAGGGGATGATCTTGCCAAACAGATAGGTGAACTTATCCGAAGTCATGATCTTGTTGTAGCAGGAGAACCAGAGGATCACAGCGGCCAGCATACCTGCGGTTGATAATCCATAGAGTGTCGATTCCAGTGTTATCTGCAGACTTCCCACGGTGATGAGGACGGTGTTGCCCAGATGGTTGAACAGGGGATTGATGATGGCAGCCAATAGCATCATCGGCACAAGGACCAACAAGGTCAGGCGAAGCGATTTGATGCCGTTAAGGTAGATGGCATAGAGCAGTGCCGATATCAGGGAGATGCACAGTGTCACGGGATGCATGAAGACCACCGTTATCAAGATGACGAAGGCGAAGTAGCTGAAACTTATCGCGGGATGCAAGTTCCGCACGCTTAGATATCTCCCGGATTCACTGAGTAGCGCCACTGGACAACATCACCGTCACTCAAGGAATATGAGCTACAGGAAGCTGAAGGCTGGCTGCCGTTGACCAGATAGAGCCAACCACTGGTTGGACCGCAGGCTTTCTCCTGAAGCGAGTAAAGCGCTGAAACATAGAAACCCATCGCCGAGGACGCTCCATTAACCGGTGCCCCAGAAGCCATGAGTGCATCATAAACAGTCGCGCCAGGACTCAGCGTCAGTTGCGTACTGAGAAGGTAGCCGCTTGAACTCAATGACAGGGCGGTTTCGTTTCCGTAGTTGACTGCGTTCACACAGTCGATGGAGAAGGATACCGAGATGGTAGCTGGTTTCGGAGGCTCCTGGCTTGCAGGAGGTGTCGAGCTTCCGCCTGAGGGTGAGCCTGAGTTAGCTGAGCCTGAACCAGAAGTGCCCGAGGATTGGGATCCTTGCGCAGAGGAGGCGCCTGTGCTCGAACTCTCAGCAGAAGTGGAATCGGCTGATTGCGAACCCTCATTGTTGGCATCGTCTGTCTGTGAATCTGAATCCACGCTATTAGATGCAGATGAGGAGGCTTCCGTGTCAGAACCACTCGCGGTATCTGATATCGAGCCGTCAGCCGTCTTTGTCTGCACGGCTGTTGTATCGTTGCTCTGACTGCCATTAGCCAGCAGCGTCAATTGCCAGACAGATACGCCCACCAGAGCGATGAACACGCAGGCGAAAACCACCCCGAGTGTGATGCGACGTGTTTTGCTCAGACTTGAGGAGCGAGGCGACATGGTATCAGGCTCCTTTCTTTTCTAAAGTGGCTTTTCTACATTGGCTTAAG
>JAAYYH010000123.1 GCA_012515495.1 Coriobacteriaceae bacterium
TGACTAATATGGCTGCCGGCATTGAAAGTAAACCAATTATCGGCGAGCATGTCCTCGAGGTTTCAAACAGTGCCGGATCCAAGCTTGCGGTTCTGGTTGATGAGGTAGTTGAGAATCTATAAGTGCATGTGGGAGCAAACTGCCGGCAAGCTGCCAGTGAGCACCTGGCAAACTGCCACAAGCCACTAGCAAGCCATCGGCGAACAGCCACAAACAACCACAAGCTGCCGGCAAGCTCCAGGCCACGTAGGTTACTCGCTACGCAGCGCTTCCACGGGATCTTTGCGAGAAGCAGCTGAAGAGGGAATCAAGCCTGCGACGAAAGTCAGCACCATGCTGATCAGTATAAGTAACACGGCGGGTTCCCAAGGCAATATGGCAATGTTGGCGATGTCGAAATTCGCCAGGACGATGGCATTAGCTGGGACGGTCAACAACAGGGTGATGCCGATACCCATGATGCCGGCAACCAGGCCAACTATCAGTGTCTCGGCATTGAAGACGCTACCGATATCGCGCTTGCTGGCACCGATGGAGCGCAGTATACCGATCTCTTTCTTGCGCTCAAGTACTGAGATATAGGTGATCACGCCAATCATGATCGAGGATACCACCAGAGAAATCGAGACAAAAGCCACCAGTACGTAGCTGATCATGTTGATGATATCTGTCACTGATGTCATCAGGACGCCAACGATATCCGTGTAGGTTATAACCCTCTCGTCATTTCCCGATTCCTCCATGCGGGCATTGTAGGCGTCGAGGATATCCAGCACATCTTGCTTGCTCTCAAAGTCAATCGGATAGATGTCGATACGTGAGGGTTTATCTAGGTCAGCATAGCCGAGTTTCTTGATGTTGTTATCAAAGGAGCTCTGCTCGTTGCCCATCATCGCCATCATCAGCTGTTTGAGCTCTTCCTCATCCATATTGAAATTGAAGGCTTTGGCAAAGCTCTCCTGATCAAAGCTCATTGCCGTAGCCATTGTGGAGGAGAGCTGTCCCATCGCCGAAGCCATGCCTCCTGCTATCTGGGCTTGCAGCGTAGTCATCAACTGCAACAGATAACCTTGCATCATCTGTTGCAGATAACCCTGGAGAGCGGTTTGGATGGGAGCCAACAGACGGTTGGTGCCAACGACTTCCTCAAAGCGTTGCATCAGGTGACTTTGCACATCAGGACTTGAGATCCAGGCAGACAGGTGGCCACTAATCATCTGCTGAAGCTCACCTTGCTCCATCTCGAAGTTGATGTAATCGGACAACAGCGCGGCTACCAGACTAGTGATACCTTCTTGATCGTAGGCACCATCAAGATCAGTTTTTAGCTGTGCCAAGACTTCGGGTCTTTGCAGATACTCGGCAAAGCCATCGGCGATCTCCTGCGGAGTGGCGGAAGGGTCCATGGTTTCCAGATAATCCGTGAAAGTCTGGGTCATAACGGCGGATATCCTATCCATGTCGATAAGACCCGTGAGCCCGAGTTGGATCTGTTGCTGGATATCCTCTCTGTCGACGTAGGCGAGGAAGCCAGAGAGCACCTTGTCGATGGTCTCCTGAGTTGTTCCTTCTTCAAGCGAATAGGCGAGGTAATCACTCATGGCCTCCACCAGAAACGCTGTCAGATCCTGAATTGGCAGGTCGGCAAGCGAGATCTGCGCAATGGCTTGGGAGAAGTCGAGAGTGGGCATCGCTGGCATCGCCGCTGCCATAGCGTCAGGGCTGAAAGCACTGCTGAGATCGAGGTCGAAGGCGCTGGCATCGACATTGAAGGCCTTAGCGATAGCATCCTCGTCGACGGTGATCATATCCTCAAGATCGAAGGCATTGCTTGAGCCATCTCTGGCCTCATCTGTGAATCGTTTGCCAGTGAAGACATTGATGGTCGGGTCTGCCAGTTGGTCTTTGACGATCTGCGTTGAAGCAGAATGATCGATGATGTGGCGCACCAAATCAGCCCGATAATAGATACCAGGATTCAGCGATGATGCCCCGGCTTCAGGGCTGGTAGAGACGATACCGACGATCTTCAGTGTTTCGCCTTTTTCGACGAGTTGTCGAACGTATTCCTCGTCATCGCTTTTATTGGTCCAGACTCCATACGTCTCATCGTAGCCGTAATAGTCGGTTGGGTAAACAAGGCTGAGTTGCACACCGAGTATGTCCTCATAGGTCGCTTTCAGCTTACTATCTGGGACAATGATCTCCTCATCGTTAGCTAAAGCGTCGACCATCTGCTCGAGTTCCCCCATATCACGTAGTCCCATGAGATAGAAGGCGTAGTCGCTGATAGCACCATTTTTGCTGGTAACCAGTACCAGCTCATCGTAGCTCTCTGGCCAGTGCCCCGCCAGCACATCATATTGAGATTCGGCGATAGTAGTATCTTCCATCAGTTGTCTGAAGAGTCCACTGCTCATGCCAAGACTGGCCAAGCTGCTCGAGGAACTGCCAAACGAGTTAACGCCCAGTGCCTTGAAAGTACTGTCGGGATTGACTTGTCTTACCTTATCACTGGTGTCAGGTAGGTAAATCTGTGGCGTGACACTATAGGTGTACTCAATGGCATTGACATAGGGGTCGATACCACTTTCCGGTTTCTCGAGATAGGTTTTCAATGCGGCGAGATCGTTGGAGCCCACACGTGAGAACATATTGGAAAGCATACCAAACTCGCGCACCGTACCGTCTTCAGCTTGTCTGACCGATAAGGAGGAGTCGCTGTCGCCGTCAGTTTGCTTTTCGTCATTCTCGTCATTCGCGCCGGTATCATCAGGATCGTTGTCGGAAGCAGAGGACATCGCGAGCATGCTGGTGAGGTCCATCCCTGTGCTGGTGATTGAGAGCGGGTAGACAGAGAGCGTATCCTCTTCCACGGTCTTGATGTAATGGTTAACGCCGTTGGCCAAAGCTAGGATCGCGGCGATACCGATGATGCCGATGCTGCCAGCGAAGGCAGTCATTAACGTGCGACCCTTCTTGGTCATCAAGTTTGAGAAGGAAAGCGATAAAGCCGTGAAGAACCCCATATTGGATTTGCGCACGGGCTTGGCAGACAATGCTGCCATTGTCGAGGAGACGTAGGGGTTGGTATCGGTTTCCACGCGGCCGTCGGAAAGGCTGACGGTGCGATTGGCATAGCGTTCAGCCAGCTCTGGATTGTGGGTGACCATGATCACCAGACGGTCGCGGGCAATCTGGGTGAGAAGCTCCATGATCTGCACGCTGGTCTTTGAATCCAAAGCACCTGTGGGCTCATCTGCCAGCAGGATCTCCGGGTCGTTGATCAGAGCGCGAGCCACGGCGACGCGCTGCATCTGTCCGCCTGAGAGTTGGTTTGGCTTCTTGTAGATATGGTCACCAAGGCCAACTTCTTCCAAGGCTTGGATGGCACGAGCTCGTCGCTCTGAACGGGAAACGCCCGAGAGCGTCAAAGCGAGTTCAACATTTGTCAGCACTGTCTGATGGGGGATGAGGTTGTAGCTTTGGAATACGAAACCGATGCGGTTGTTGCGATAGGTATCCCAATCGCGGTCCTTGTATTTGACTGTGGAAATGCCATCGATTACCAAGTCGCCGGAATCGTAGTGATCCAGACCACCGATGATGTTCAGAAGTGTGGTCTTGCCCGAACCCGAGGGCCCAAGGATAGCGACGAATTCGTTATCACGGAAACCGATGGAGACGTCATCCAGAGCGACCTGCTCAAAGCCTGCTGTTTTGTAGGTCTTTCGAACATTGGTCAGTTGTAGCATGCGCCCCTCTTCCTATGAATCTTAAAGCCGCTGTTTGGGATGAGCGTCAGTCATCGATGTCAGTATTGAAAATCAGTGATCAACGCCAACTAGCGCCTCTCAGGGCTGACTCATAAGTATAGTGAGTTCGGTTGGTTGGTGATATGCAGGTTTTCTTATCGTTACCCAGTATGCGTACTGTTCAGCCCTGTTCAGCTTAACTCAGCTTAACCTGAGTGGCTTAACCGTTACAATACTGGCTCTAACCGCTACAATAGGCGTATGTGTACTGCTGGTGGTTGATGTTCGCCATCTTGGGCAGTGAGATCTGAGTATCAGGGAGAGTATGTGCGTTATAACATCAGACAACTTATCTCGGTGCCGATCAGGAGCTTGCTCATAATCGTGCTGCTGCTTGTTGGATTCCTGCTGATGCTCGTTATCATCACCGTCATGCTCAAGCTGCTTCTCGGATAGTCGCGTCAGGCTTATTAGACGATGTGGCCACGATTCTACAAATCTGATCTTCCTGTTATCGCTCACTATCTGGGATCTTTGGTGCTGCTGATGGGCTGCGTGATGCTGATCCCATTGCTGGTGGGCTGCGTTATGCAGGAATGGGCGATAGTCTCACACTATGTGATCGGGTTGGGCATCTCCCTCGTAGTCGGTTCTCTGCTACGACTCTGTAAAGTCACGCCTACGCTACTCAACCGTCGACAGGCCATTGCCATTACCGGTTTGGCTTGGATGGTCTGTGCGCTCATCGGCGCAGTGCCGTTGTGGCTTTCGGGGATGTTCGTTTCATATCTCGATGCGTTCTTCGAGAGCGTCTCGGGCTTGACCTCAACCGGAATGACGATGATCAGAGATGTCGACCATCTCTCCACTGCTGATAATATGTGGCGTTTCTCGCTCCAGTTCCTCGGCGGTCAGGGCGTGGTCGTTATCGCCTTGTCGATGGGTCTCTTTACCAAAGGTGGCACGTCTTTCTACGACGCGGAAGGGCGCAATGAGCACATTTTGCCCAACATCAAGAACACCGCTCAGTTCATTTGGCAGTTCTCCTCGTTGGTGATTATCATTGGTACGTTGATAATGTCGGTGGTGATGATATTTAAAGGGATTGAGCCGGTACGCAGCCTGTTCCATGGCCTGTGGATCACCGTTGGTTCATACGACACTGGTGGCTTTAGCCCACAGAGTTCTTCGATGATGTATTACCACTCCTGGACGCTTGAGCTAATCGCCATGTTGTTCATGCTGATGGGGGCTGTCAACTTCACCTTGTACGCCCGAGTCTGGAAGGGTAGTTGGCGCGAGCTTCTAACCGATATCGAAACCCGCACTTTGGCGATCTGGATTGTGATACTGTTGGTGATCTTCGTTGCGGCTTTGAATGCCGGAGAATATCTTACCGGTTACTCCGGTCTGGTTCGCAGGGGGGTGTTTACTATCATCTCTGCGGCAGCGAATTCCGGCTATCAGGTATTGACTACTAACCAGATGCTGAACATGCTAA
>JAAYYH010000124.1 GCA_012515495.1 Coriobacteriaceae bacterium
ACTTCACACTCATCGATACCGGGGGTATAGAGATGGGCGACGAGGACAGTTTTCAAACCCCTATCCGCAAGCAGGCGCTGATGGCAACCGAGGAAGCCGATGTCATCATCTTCATGGTCGACTCACAGTCGGGCGCGACTGCGGACGATATTGAGGTTGCCAAGTTGCTCAAGCGCAGTTCTCGTCCTGTACTGCTCGTTGTCAACAAGATGGACAATCCCGCAAACGAACAAGCTCTCTGGGAGTTCTATTCTCTGGGATTGGGTACTCCTTGGCCGGTGTCATCAGCGCATGGACACGGTACAGGCGATCTGCTCGATGAATTGGTTGGTTTGCTACCTGGTCGCGATGACACCATAGACGAGAAGGTTGACGCGATCAATGTCGCTATTATCGGTAGACCAAATGCGGGCAAATCATCGTTGACCAACAGGCTTACCGGATACGAACGATCGATCGTCAGTGACATAGCTGGCACTACTCGTGATGCCGTTGACGCGCTGGTGGTAAAAGATGAGAAGTTCTATCGCATTGTCGATACCGCAGGCATCAGACGCAAAGCGCAGATCGACGCCGACGTCGAGTATTACGGTGTGGTGCGCGCGCTCAGAGCCATTGATCGTGCTGATGTGGCATTGTTGATGATCGACGCAACACTGGGACTGACTGATCAAGATCAGCGTGTCGCCGGTTTCGCGCACGAAAGAGGTTGCGCGTTGATAGTGCTCTTGAATAAGTGGGATCTGCTCGAGACCCCTGAAGAGCGTGAGGCTGTACGCACTCAGATTGAGGATAGGCTGGTCTTTGTCGCGTATGCGCCGGTAATCGCGATATCCGCGTTAACCGGCCGAAGTGTTCATCGTATCTGGGACGCAATCGATAAGGTGTACGCAAATTACTCTCAGAGTATTGCTACCAGCAAGCTGAATGCCTACCTCACGGAATTACGCGATTTTGGCCACACGATATCCAAAGGCCGCAGTCGTCTACGCATCAATTACGTCACCCAGACGGGAACGAAGCCACCACATTTCACCTTTTTCGCCAATCACCCAGAAATCGTAGATGATAACTTCAAGCGTTACCTGGAGAATCGGCTTCGTACGGCATTTCCCTTAGAGGGTACACCGATCTTGATGAGATTTCGGAAGAAGGACTGATTGCGAATGTCATCTTTGTTCGAAGAGCTGACATTGAACCTGTCGGTGCCCGGTTTTCTGCCTTTTTATCCTCTGGCAGTGATCGCTGGTCTACTGGTCGCTTATCTGTTAGGCGCAATTCCAGTGGCTTTGATAGTCAGCAGAGCTGTCGCTGGAATCGATATCCGCGAACACGGTTCAGGTAATACCGGTTTCACCAATGCGCTACGCGTTTTGGGGGTGGGCCCCGGTATTGTGGTGTTGGTGTTCGATATCCTCAAAGGCGCGCTTGGTGGGCTGACGATGGTTGGTCTTTTGCTGATATCCCGCGATCTGATAGTTGGGCAATGGTTGGCATCTCAAGCTCAGACACTGAGTGACCCGGCTGCCCAGGAGGCGACTCTGGGGTTCCTTTCCGCTAACCTTACTGGCCCTCTGCACGATCTGCCCTGTGCCATCGCGCTGCTCGCCTCGGTGCTTGGGCATATGTTCTCACCGTTCATGGGTTTCAAGGGCGGCAAGGGGATTGCCACGGGATTGGGTGGTTTGTTGGTACTGATGCCAGTAGTCGCGTTACTGGCGTTGGCAGTATTCATGGTGTTCGCGTTCAGCGTCAGGATTGTCAGTGTTGGCTCGTTAGCCGCAGCTTTCAGTTTGCCTTTCATCACCTGGTGGATGTATCCAGACTCACCAACCTATATCATTTTCTGCTCTCTTACCACACTGGTCTTGATCTTTGCTCATCGGCAGAACATCAAACGTCTGATCGCGGGCACAGAACCACGATTTAGTATGAAGCGCGGGAAGGAGAGCTGACGATGGCTATCACGATCATTGGCGCTGGGTCCTGGGGAAGCGCTGCCGCTTGGTTGTTGGGGAATAAGGGCTACGACGTGCATCTCTGGGCCCGAGACACTCAGCTGGTCGAAAGCTTTAACAGTACTCACAAAAATCCACGTTATCTGACTGATGTGGTGTTCCCTCCTCAGGTTGTGGCCTTCTCCTCGCTTGAGCAGGCGCTCTCGAATGCCGAGGCCATTGTGTTGGCGATGCCCTCCGCAGCTGTTCGTGATATGGCTTTACGCCTGGCACCCCATATCAGCAGCGGTATGCCGGTGATGCTGCTTTCCAAGGGCGTAGAGCGCGAGAGTGGGATGTTATTGCTCGATGTCCTTGAGCAGGTACTCGGCGGCCACGATCGTCTGGTGGTCCTCTCCGGTCCAAACCATGCGGAAGAGGTTGCTCGTGGCATCCTTTCCGCGACAGTGATCGCTTCCTCATCGGCAGCGACTGCCGGCTTTTTCCAAGACCTGTTCAGCACACCTGTCTTCCGCGTCTACACCTCTCCTGATGTAGCTGGTGTCCAGCTTTGCGGCGCGGCCAAGAACATCGTTGCCATTGCAGTTGGTGCCAGCGTGGGAGTAGGCTTTGGCGATAACACCACGGCGATGATCATGACCCGCGGATTGGCCGAGATCAGTCGTCTGGTCACCTGTCTGGGTGGGGATCCCTTAACCTGTATGGGGCTGGCGGGCATGGGAGACTTGATCGCTACTTGCACCTCCCGATATTCCCGTAACCGCAGCTTTGGCCTGGCATTGGCTAACGGTGAATCCGTTGGCGAATATGAAAGCCAGACACATATGGTGGTTGAAGGTGCGCTGGCCTGCATCTCAGTCACCGATCTGGCAAGACATCATGGTGTCGACATGCCTATAGGTACCGCGGTGCGCAGGGTGATTTGGGATGGCGTGTCGCTTGCTGACGTCATCGAGGAACTGACAGGACGTCCAAGTAAACCTGAGTTCTACTAGGAGGCATCCGATGTTTGGCCCAATCAAGATAGCGCCATCGCTGCTCAGTGCCGATTTCCTCAATCTGGAGCGGGATGTGGCAGTTATTGGTATCGCGGGACCAGATTATCTGCACCTTGATGTCATGGATGGGCACTTTGTTCCCAACCTGACCATTGGTCCTATGTTCGTTAAAGCCCTCAAGCGCAGGTTCGACATACCTTTGGACGTGCATCTGATGATCGAGAATACCAGCGAGCAGCTTGATTGGTACATCGATGCTGGTGCTGACCTGATAACCGTCCATGTTGAATCGGGGGCCGCGAAACAAGCTTGCAAACCAGGTAGCTCACGCTGCGTGCAGGATGCCCAGGACCCAGAGGCACTACTCGAACAGCTTCGCAGTATCCGCGCGGCGGGAAGGATGGCCGGCCTATCTTTGAACCCGGGAACCCCAGCCTGCGCGATAACACCATTTCTCACCGAGCTGGATCTGGTATTGGTGATGAGTGTGCATCCTGGCTTTGGCGGACAATCCTTTATCGATGATTCGCTGCAAAAACTCGACCAAATAGTTGTCGATGCGCGAGCTTTGGGAGTTGACCCGATCATCGAGATCGACGGCGGCATCAACGAACAGACTGCGGCTAAGGTTGCCGCGCATGGCGCCGATATGCTGGTTGCGGGTAACGCGATCTTTGGCGCGCGAGATCCCAATCAAGCGCTTCATGACATACGCGCAGCCGCGAAGGCAACGCAACCTTGATTTAGTTCAAGATACCGCTGCGTTGCTGTAGCTCCTGCAATAAGTGATCTCTGAGCGAAGAAGCATCCCGGGTAAAAGCGGGTAGTTCGTCTGCAGCTTGTGCGAGGGCATCATCAAGTGACGAAGCGATGCCATTGCGCAATGAGGCCATCTCTTTTTTAACGACCGTCAGGCCGATTCCAACCTCGTCAGCGAAGATGGCGAAGTCCTCATCTGAGATACGGTCTATGCGACTGTGTTTGCCGATCGACATGGCCATGGAACGAGACAGATCGTCGCCATAGAACGTGGTGCAGAGCAGATCATAGGCCGGCGCCAACGCAAGGGCACCTTCATTTAAATCGCGCAGTAGCGAGAAGTTCTTGGCATGAGCGTCGCAATTCCCTGTCAGATAATTGAAAAGAGCCAACCTCAATAACTTACGTAGATCTTGTAACGGCGTTGAGGTGTGCAGCCTGACGATTGTGAAGATGTCTCTGAGTTCAGGGCCGCCGCTCTCCTGATACTTTTCTGCAGGCATGACCGAGAGTGCTTGGCAGAGATCCTCTTGTCCGATCCGTTCGACTCCATCGTCTGAAACTATCCTGTCAAATCTCTTGATCGCCAGGCCGGCATAGCCCATCTGATGTATCACGTCGATATCTGGGACTTCCAGATTACATAACCCACCCAGTCGCATTATCAGGAACTCGTTAACCAGGATACTGGGATCGAATCGAGATACTGGCTTGATGATGTGGGTGGTAGGGAAGAGACCGACGGTCTTGTACCAAGTGCCGTCCTTATGGAACAGTCCTATCTTGGGCTGAGCACCTGCGAGAGAGAGCCTGCGAGCAGCCAGGAAGCGTGTTCGATCCCGTGAGTCCGGCCGCAACAATCCGCCGAGCTCTTCGCCTGTCAAAGGAGCATAGCCAGAGCTTGCCATGATCCTATCAATATCCATCTCTTCATCCATTATGACAAGGTCGCCCACGCAATCGCCGGCCATCGCCGCAAGTAATTTCATGGTGCTGGTAGGTGGAGTGCGCAAAACATCGCTTAGCTCCAAGCGCTGATTGCCCTCTGGCAGCAAGCCATCGAAGAACGGCAACGCCTTGCTTTGCGGATAAACGTCAGTGCTAAGGGGCATGGATAGAGATATCGGATAACCATTGCTGGCGATAAATCCAGGATCGTAGCTAAAACAGACTCCCTGGTCTGAAGTGAATATCTCTCCAACTTGCTTTAGCTTTCGATAGACCCTCAGCCTCATAATGAGTCCCCGCCTTTGGCATCATCGGTTAAATAGATCCTGAGTCCCAAAGCATGCGCGACGGAGATAGCTTTCTCCAATTCCACTGTCGGTTTGCCGTTCTCAAGGTCAGAAAGGAACTCACGGCTGAAGGAAGAGAAGAAATCGGCCAGGCTGGCCTGTGTCAGCTTCTGCTTCCTGCGGCTCTCGCGAATGGCTGCGCCGAAGCCCTTGGCATCGATGATTCTCCTCTGCATAGCTGCTCCAAACTATATAATGTGTTCGTACGGGCATATCATAGCATGATAATTGTAAATATGCCAGTACTGGCAAATAAACTGATATTGACAGTCATTGAGCCTGTACGGGCATTTACTAGTCTGCCATCTGTTGAGGCACGTAATCTTATGTGTCATCATGACATCCGCAAAAGAAAGGACACTATGACCAACCTCGAATACAGGCGTATCTACTTGGACAACGCGGCTACCACACCAATGATGCCAGGGGTACTGGCGGCGATGGAGCCCTATCTGACCAGTGATTATGGCAACGCCAACGCACTGTACAGAGAAGGTGTGATAGCGCGACAGGCGCTGGAAGGCGCGCGCGAGACAATCGCGGAAGCGATAGGGGCGAGTCCAACCGAAGTGGTCTTCACCTCTGGCGGGACCGAGGCTGATAACGCTGCCATCAATGGCATAACCGCTGTTATGCGACAGAAGTATGGGCGGATAAAAGCCGGCAATCATCTTATCTGCTCAGCATTCGAGCATCACGCGGTGTTGGAGTCCATCAAATCCCGCAAACAGGATGGTTTCTTGGTAACACAGGTTAAACCGCGACGCGACGGCTTCATCCATCTGCAGGATCTGCAGGCGGTGCTGACGGAGCAAACCATGCTGGTCAGTGTGATGACCGCTCAAAACGAGATTGGTACTGTGCAGCCCGTGCGCGAACTGGCGGATTTGACCCATCAGGTGAAAAGCCTTAATCCCACAGGCGTGCTCTTCCATACCGATGCGGTGCAGGCATTGGGCAAGATACCCTTCAACGTCAGGGAAGCGGGCGTGGACGCGGCCAGTTTCAGTGCTCACAAGATCGGTGGACCCAAGGGTATCGGCGCGCTGTACCTGTGCAGGCAGACGCCGTTCATTGCCCAGATACGGGGCGGTGGGCAGGAGTTGGGGCGACGTAGTGGTACCCAGAATGTCGCGGCTGCCGTAGGTTTCGCAAAAGCGTTGGAGTTGACGTTGGAGCGTCAACAACACGAGATGAACCGCCTCGCGCAGTTACGTGACCTGCTCGCAGCGGAGTTGCTTTCTTTGGACAGGCGGATCTCTCTGAGTGTTCCCATCGATCCAACGCGTCATCTACCCGGACTTCTGGCAGTTACTGTCCAGGGTCTTGAGTCTGGGACTTTGATACTGCATCTTGATGACGCAGGTATCGCTGTGTCGGGTGGATCGGCCTGTTCAACTGGCTCATTGCAACCCAGCCACGTTTTGACAGCGATTGGGATGAGCAGAAGCCTCGCGTTAGGAGCGCTGCGATTCTCACTTGGCTCGGCTACCACAGAGGCAGACATACCTATCGTGAAAGCCGCTCTCGCACGCATCCTCAACCACGGATAGATTACAATAGGGCTATGCTTTCGCGTGCGCCCTCGTGGCGTAAAGTAAGTATTTTGGATTGAGGACGATGGAACGCATCGATTGCCATACGCACACCTATCTATCCAATCATGGGCGGGGGACCGTCGATGAGGTGGTTTCTTCAGCGCTCAGCAAAGGCCTGACAATGGTCGCGTTGACTGAGCATCTGCCGTTACCGGACGAATTCAATCCCGATGGTACCTTTGCGATGGATGCCGACAAGGTTGACCTTTACCTTGAGGCGATTGAGAGTGCTCGTCGGGCTCATCCGCAAATCGAGATCATCTCTGGTATCGAGGTCGACTGGCGCGTGGGTGCCGAGGACTACATCCTTGAGCGTATCGAGCCGTTTGAGTTGCTTTTAGGCTCTGTGCATATGTTGACGGATGAACTGGGAAACAGCTGGCCTTTCGATCACCCTGATTTCATCGAAGGTTGGTATCAGCGCGGAGAAGAACAAGTCTGGCAACAGTATCTCGATCTCTGGATCCAGGCAGTGAGCAGTTCCGCATCCTTTGACATCATGACTCATCCAGATTTGCCAAAGAAGCTGGGATTCAAGCCGTCCTTCGATGCGCGTGAGCTATATCACGCCATGGCAGAGGCAGCTGCTAAACACGACGTGATGATTGAGGTCAATACCTCTGGACTACGTAAGACTGTGCGCGAGTTGTACCCTGCGCCGGACCTTCTGGCGGCATTCTCTGCTGCAGGAGTGCCTTGTGCCATTGGCTCAGACGCCCACAGGCCCGAGGAGGTTGGTCGCGATCTTGATTTGGGTTTTGAGGCGATGCGAGCAGCTGGATACCATGTAGTCACCGTACCAACGCGCACTGGCGACCGCAGGACTATTACCCTGCGGTGAGGCGACCAAAGAGATATCAGCAGGAGCTGAGACCTCTTTGATACAAGCGAGAATCGAAATGGATGCGGAGGGATATAGATGACCTATCGCGTAGCGGATATCGAACAGCTGTTGTATCGGGCTTTCCCGGCAGCTGATGCTCTGCCTGATGATCGCCATGGTCTGCTGGTGGGGGATCCACTGGCTGAGGTCAGCGGGATCGGCATCGCCTTGGATGCAACCATCTCCTTGATCAGACAGGCGCACGATCACCACTGCAATGTGCTTGTGACGCATCATCCGGTATTCTGGCATGCGCCAGACAGCTTTTTGGCCGCGGCATCTCCAGGGTTATCATCAGGGGCAGCTGTTTTCTTAGCGGCACGGTTAGGTGTCGCGTTGATCGCCATGCATACCAATGTCGATTGCTCGCCTCGTACCGCGGAGATGTTATTGACATCGGTGGGGTTCAACTACTTGGCGCCGCTACAACCTCTGCGGGAGCTAAAGCCGCAATCCTCCAGTGACGCTGAGTCGCAATCTGCGGGTAATCCGATAGTCTCCTTGGGTCAATTAGGCGTATCTGCCGAGGGAAAGGCACTAACACTTGATGAATTGGCCAGTCGCTACAGACAGGCATTTGGACAGGTTGCTCGCGTATGGGGAGAAAAAGGGAAGCTCATTAGCAAGGTTGCGACCTGCTCGGGATCTGGTGGTGATCTGCTGGCAAATGTGTTGAATAGCGATGCTGATTGCTATGTAACAGGTGAACTACGCTATCATGAGGCATTAGCTTTAACGGAGGCTGGAGTGGCCCTCATTGAGTTGGGGCACGACATCTCCGAACTGCCATATCGCGACTACCTGCAATCAGCCTTACTGCAAGCAGGATTCCCAGCGGAGCGCATGATGGTAGTAGGGCCGGCAGCGAGCTGGTGGTAGCGAGGTCAGATAATCGACTGGCGCGGGTGCTGAGCGTCTAAGGAGTGACATGAGCGAAGGATCAGAACTGCTCGAACTGCAGGAAGCCGATTACAAGCTTCTCAGACTGAGGAAACAACTCGAGGAGTTGCCTGAGCGGGCACAGCTGGCTGAGATCGAGGCCAAGCGCGTTGAAGTGCAAAAAAAGTCTGAGCAGGTTATCAGGATGCGTGCCGAAAGCGAACAGGAGACCGATCGTCTACAGAATGAGGGCAGCGAACTGCGCGCGAAGATGGCTGAGGTGCAGCAGCTGATTGCGCAATCCAGTGATTATCGTGAAGTCGCGGCACTTTCCAAGGAGATCGAAGGCTTGGCCAAACGTGCCGAGAAGGCAGATTTTGAGTATCTGAAGACGGGGGAACGTTGCGAGAAGATCTGTGATGTCCAGGCGCAGGCAGAGCAGGCTTTGAGTGCTCTGTCAAAACGACATGACGAACTACTGACGCAGCTTGAAGAACAGAAGAAGCTACTGTTGGATCAGGCTCGTGGTATCAAGGCCAAGCGTGACGAGCTAGTGAAGAATATCTCGAGAGAGTTACTGGAACGCTATGATCGCGCAGTCGCGGCGAAGAATGGGGTAGGCGCAGCTTATCTGGAAGGCGACCACTGTAGCGGTTGTCGAGTGCAACTCACAGATGGCCAGCTGGCTAAACTTCGCAAGGAGTCTGAGATAGCCACGTGTCCCTACTGTCATAGGTTGCTGGTGATGTTGGATATTGGCAAGAGGTGAGAAGATAGTAGAAGATATGATGATACCGAAGAGTATCGAGCATGCATTGCTCAACACGGATGGTGGTAGTCGCGGAAATCCTGGTGACAGTGGAATCGGCTTCACTATCAGCGTCGATGATGGCCGCGGTCTTGAGGTCATCTGCGATGGCGGTTGGTATATCGGCAAGGCCACTAACAATCAGGCTGAGTATCAGGCATTGATCTGGGGTCTGCAAAACGCTCGGGAGCTTGGAGTTCTCCATTTGAGTGTACAGGCCGACAGCGAGTTAGTGGTTAAACAACTACTGGGGACCTATCGTGTCAAGAATGAGGGAATCAAACCACTATTCAGTCAGGTTAAAACACTGCTGGAGGGCTTTGAACGCTATGACATCGAGCATGTGATGAGAGAATATAACTCCTTTGCTGATGATCTGGCTAATCAGGCGATGGACGAGAAGGAGCCGGTAGGGGATTATATTGTTCCCTACAGCAATGGGAGGCTGTTCAACGAGAAAGCGCTTGGCGAAGAGGCATGTACCGCTGCAGCAGCGTCCGACACGTTATCTGAGGAGAAGTTCGCGTCTTCGTCAACTGTTCTCCAGTTAAAAAGCGAGAAAGGGATCTTGGGTATGTATACACTCACAGTCAAAGATCATTTCGATGCCGCACATGCTCTGATCGGTTATCCTGGTGAATGCCGAAACCTGCATGGTCACACGTGGGATATCGAGGTTAGCATCAAAGGCACTCAGCTTGATGAGGTTGGCATCGTCTACGATTTCAAGGCCCTGAAGAGCGACCTTAAACAGATACTCGATGACTATGATCACAAGTACCTGAATGAGGTGCCACCGTTCAACGAGATCAACGCGACAGCCGAGAATTTGGCGCGCATCATCTACGAACAACTTGTGCTTCTTCTGCCAAGCCACATCGAGTTGGCAGAAGTCAGTGTTTGGGAATCACCGATTGCCAAGCTGACATACACAAAAGACTAATCAAGATTCGATTGATCCTAGCTGAGAATCTGATAATCGGTAAAGAGATAGTCTCAGATCGAGACAACGAAAGACCAGGCAGGCGAGGCTCCATGTCAGATGAGAAGATCCACCAACCAACCATCCTCGTAGGAGTTACCGGATGTATCGCGGCTTATAAGAGCTGCGAGTTGGTGCGCGCACTGCAAAACGCGGGAGCACGGGTGAAAGTGGTGATGACCGAGCATGGTGCCGAGTTTGTTACACCCGTGACATTCAAGGCGTTGACCCGTGAGCCTGTCGCGCTGGAGCTCTTCGATGACCCAAATGCTCCAATCCATCATATCTCTCTTGCCCGAGAAGCAGATGTCTTTGTGATCGCGCCAGCTACCGCCAATGTCATCAACAAGCTGGCGGCAGGTGTTGCCGATGACCTGCTTACAACCACTGCGCTTGCAACAGCAGCACCCTTGTTGGTTGCTCCTGCCATGAACAACCATATGTGGCGCGATCAGACTGTTCAGGAGTCACTGAAAACCCTGCGGCAGCGCGGGGTGATGGTCATAGAACCAGAAAGTGGATATCTGGCCTGTGGAGATGTAGGGGAGGGTCGTCTGGCTGCTATCGAGCAGATCGCCCAAGCCGCGCTGGCTGAACTTAAGCGGGCGAGGGATCTCGCGGGTCAACGGATTCTCATCACCGCTGGACCTACTCGCGAGCCGTTGGATCCAGTGCGCTTCATCAGCAGTCCATCCAGTGGGTTGACTGGCTATGCTATCGCCGAGGAAGCAGCCCGACGCGGAGCCGAGGTGACACTGGTTAGCGGCCCAGTGAGCTTACCCGATCCCTTTGATGTTGCAGTTGTGCGCGTGCAAACTGCTCAGGAGATGTTTGAGGCTGCCAAAGATTATTTCTCGCAGTCCACAGCGGCGATCTTCACGGCTGCGGTGGCTGATTTTCGCCCACAGGCCACAGCAGACCAGAAATTGAAGAAGGGGATTGATACATCAGCAGATGGCTCACTAGCGATTACCATGGTTCCCAACATCGATATTCTTGCCACGCTTGCTGCTCAGAAAGGCAGCAGATTTGTGGTTGGTTTCGCTGCCGAGACGCAAGATGTTGTTGCGGCAGGGCAAGGCAAATTGGTGACCAAGAATGCCGACCTAATCATCGCGAATGATGTCAGTGACCCTACGCGAGGCTTTGGCAGCAAACACAATCAGGTCTGGTTCATCAGCGCAGACGCTGTTGAGCAAACCAAGATCATCACCAAGAAAGAGCTCGCGCGCTTATTGTTGGACAAGGTCGTTGCCCGTTTTTGTTAAGCCTTTCTTGCCTGTAAGCCTTGCCCAAAGCTGTCTTGACAGGTACCATATTCACTTGCTGTTCGCTCGTTGTCTGTGTGCTGCGCGGCTCACCCCCAGAGCTTTCGAGGTCTTCCTCGCGCGCTTGGCAACGGTTTTCGAACAAAGGCTCGGGTTGTGGCGCAGTTTGGTAGCGCACTTGACTGGGGGTCAAGGGGCCGCAGGTTCAAATCCTGTCAACCCGACCAGCTTATGATATGACCCATCAGCTTTGGATAGATTCCAAGGGTGGTGGGTTTTTCGTTATACGGTACTCGATAGGGTCAATAATTTACACTTGATGAGGAAGAAAGAAACCCGTAGCTTTTACTGAAGAGACAGCGCCTAAATGAAGCCACCACCAAATTGATGGTATTAAAAATTCGCTATTTTATAGATGGGGGTGCGGATGTGTTGTTTAATTCTAAATTGATCTTCAGGAATGCGGCGGTTTTTCTCCTGGGAGCTGCTTGTTTTATTATTTCACAGCCATTGCTGAGATTACCCATTCTGCAAAGTTTGCAAAAATCCACGGTTTTCACGTTGGCATACACATTAAACCCATTACAAATAGGGATCCTGATTGCTTTGTCTGCCGGAGTATTTGAGGAAGGATTTCGTTTTCTATTCAAACAGTTTTTGATTAGGCCGAGTGAGTGTAGTATCTCGCAGCCAATCATTTTCGGTTTGGGGCATGGTATTGCCGAAGCGTTTATTATTCTGGTTCCTGCTTTAACGTCAGTATCTGTTGCGCAACTGGGCTTAGCTTTTTTGGAAAGAGGCTTGACTATTATCCTGCATGTGACATTAACCGTGATCGTCTGGAACGGATTTCAAAAAAAGCAGAGAGTCCTTTATTTGCTCATAGCCATAGCAATCCACTGTTTTGTAGACGCTCTGATCCC
Source organism: Coriobacteriaceae bacterium (assembly GCA_012515495.1). GTDB lineage: Bacteria > Actinomycetota > Coriobacteriia > Coriobacteriales > UBA8131 > UBA1419. The sequence continues at coordinate 12,352 of JAAYYH010000124.1, forward strand.
TGTGTTTGCACCATTCTCAAACTTCGTCTTGTTGCTCGAGGGATCTCTTGCTGTAATCGATGTTCTGCTGATCATGTATACCTGTTATTCTAAGAAATATTATATTCGAAGGAGTTGGCAAAATGAAGAAATCAGCACTTAGATCATTGGGCATTATTGTGTGCGCGATACTCATGTGCAGCGTGCTTCTGAGCGGATGCGGTGGGCAGAAATTATCAAACGATTTCAACGAAGATGATGTAAAACAAGCGGCAGAGAATGTCATTACCCTCGTCAATAGCCAGGATACGAAAGCCTTAAAAGAGCTTTGCACGGTAAAAATGAAAGAAGCGCTGACAGATGACGTAATGAAACAAATCTACGATGCGATTGGCGAAGGCGGCACATTCGTTGAAATTAAAGAGGTGAGCGTAGCCGGAGCTAAGGACAAGGCAAGCGAAGAAGAGTTTGCCGTTGTTGTCGCAAGTGCGAAGTACGAGATCAAGACATTTGTTTTTACAATCACCTTTACAAAACAGATGAAATTGGCTGGATTGTATTATAAATAGGCCGCCCGCTACTCTGCGCGGAGCTTTCAATATTGTGGAACACAGCCGCAAGCGTTTCGTTCAGGTTCAACTCTATCATTTCGCGGGTGAAAGAATCTGGCGTAATCAACAGGTTTCATCTTGGGTTTAAATTGGGTTTGATATGACCCATCAGCTTTGGATAGATTCCAAGGGTGGTGGGTTTTTCGTTA
>JAAYYH010000012.1 GCA_012515495.1 Coriobacteriaceae bacterium
GATATCCTGCCCCTGGACGGCTATCCTGCCAGTGCGTCTGGACGGCGTATGCAAATGGTCTGGGCTTACTTGTTCTCACTGTTCTGCGCTCAGAGCGTACCGGTTCGCCATGGCGGCCTGATGGCTTCAGGTGCTCGGATCCTACTGAGTCTTTTCAAGGGGAAGGGCATCCGCTATCGGATTTGGAGACTGGCTGAGCGCAAGATGAGTCAGACAGCGTTTTCGGCTACAGGCTCGGTGACTGAACTGTGTGCCGGACCTAGCTACATGAAGAACCGCTATCCTCTTACAGCTTTCACTTCTGCCCGAGAGGTGCCGTTTGAGAACCAGCTGGCTCCCATCCCGATTGGTGCCGAGACGTATCTTGGCATCGCCTTTGGCGACTTTATGCAGTTACCGCCCGTAGATAAACGTGAGCCTCAGCACGCTCCGGCTTTCCTAGACCTGGAGACACCCTATAGAGAGTATCGCGGTATCGAGTACTATTGTTGACAAAACTACCGCTGAACATCACTGACCTCTGAGGCAGTGGATGCGGTGGACCAACCTCCCTACAGCTGATTTGGCACAAAAACAGTACCAGTATCCTGTATACTACGTAACGATTGCCCTGCTGAAACAGCCATCCTGTGCCGCTTTCATAACGGTTGTATACAACCACACCAAACCAATAGATTTCATCCGGGATTGGCCTTCGATAGAGATCACATCAGTGGGCAGCTCCAAAACGCAGAATTCGAAAGCAAGTAACTTTTATTGGATTGAGAGAGTGAATGGGACACGACACAGATCTTCTGATGAGTATAGTCATGGCTGTAGTTGCAGCCTTTGTTGGCGGTTTGATTGCTCGACGCTTCAGGTTGCCAACTATCGTCGGTTACCTGGTTGGCGGTGTTGTCGTTGGTCCGTTCACACCTGGATACGCAGGTGATTCAGACTATCTTCAACAACTGGCTGAAATTGGCGTAATGTTCATGATGTTTGGTGTAGGCCTGCATTTCTCGCTGAAAGATCTCTGGAACGTGCGCAAGATAGCTCTGCCTGGGGCAATCTTCCAGATACTTCTCGGAACCCTCTTCGGCTACCTCCTTGGTCAATTGTGGGGCTGGTCGACATCTGCCAGCATCGTTTTGGGAATAGCAATATCTATCGCGAGTACTGTTGTATTGATTCGCAACTTGACTAATGAGGGTCTGTTCAATACACCTGGCGGACAAGTCGCGACAGGTTGGCTGATTGTTGAAGATGTTATCACAATCATCATCTTGGTGATCCTACCTGTAGTTTTTGGTAGCAGCGCTCTTGGTGTTGGCGGCCTGATAGGAGATGTTGGCATCGCACTGCTGAAGACTGCTACCTTCACTGTGATAATGATATTTTTGGGATCAAAGGTTATGCCTTGGCTATTAACACGCATCGCCCGCTTCCAGTCATCGGAGTTATTCCTTTTAGCAGTGATAGTGCTAGCCCTGGGTACCGCTGTTGGCGCAGCGGAGCTTTTTGGAGTCTCCATTGCTCTGGGAGCTTTCTTGGCAGGCGTTGTCATTAAGGGAAGTGGTGTTTCGAATCAGGTAGCCGCTAAGGCGATTCCCTTCCAGGACTTATTCTCGATAATCTTCTTTGTCTCGGTTGGCATGATGGTCAACCCGATGATGTTGATACAGAACTTCCCGCAGGTTATTGTCTTGACGCTGCTGATCATAGTGGGTAAATGGTTCATCAATTTTATCCTTGGTCTCCTTCTGCCCGCCAGCGCTCACACCTCACTCACGGTTGCCGCTGGTTTGAGCCAAATCGGTGAGTTCTCGTTCCTCGTATGCCAGACTGCTCTTTTGCTTGGCGCTCTGAGCACTGATCAGTACAGCCTGATACTTGCCGGCTCAGCGATCTCAATCGCCTTAAATCCCATGGTCTTCAAGACCATCACGCCAATTGAGAACTGGATGAAGACTAAGCCGTTTCTCTGGGATCTGACTCATCGCCACAAGGAGAAGCTGACCATTGAGCCAAGCGGTTATAACAATCATGTGGTTATTGTTGGCTTTGGTAAAAGTGGCAGGTATACGGCGCGTATCCTCAAGGA
>JAAYYH010000125.1 GCA_012515495.1 Coriobacteriaceae bacterium
GGCTTCATCCATCCAACCGCCGATCTTTCGGATCAATTCCGGAACATAGCTCACTAAGGTACAGCCGGGAAACAGCAGACAGTCTGCTGTGCGCAGCCCGGCCTCTGCCAGGTTTGAGAGCTGTTGGAACTTAGGATATGAGACATCGTAGATGGCTCGATAAGCACTGAAAATGTGCCATTGCTCGTCTACCATCACCAGTTTGTCGTCTTCAGGCATCAAGTCGGCCTTCTTGAACAGTTCACGCCATTCGCGCATCCGTTCTGGAGCCGTCATGTGAGTCTGGCAGGTTGAGGTACAGGATCCGCAGAAGCAGCACCGACGCAAGGCGTGGTAGAGCTCGGGGCGCTCGGCCACAAGCCCACGAACCGCGTCAACCTGATACTCTGGAACAAGATTGACGATGCGTTGGTAATCCCTCTCAACCAGACCGATATCGAGATTTGGACCCTGCAATATCTCACATTGTCGTGTACAGCGTTTGCAGTGAGCGCAGGTTAGCCGTTTATTGGCAAGCATGGCAAGAGCGGTCAGCAGCGGCGAACCCAGACTTGTCAGATCAGCCAGTTCGGCATCGGTCAGCTTTTGTGGTTTGACACTTTGTGATTGCCCCGTAAACATGGGGGTTATTCTAACGCAAAGATAGTCTTCTCACCAATACTGTGACGCGCGCGTTACATTGTATGCCGTCGATGGAGAAGACGGAGATACCTCTGAGAACGATAACCGTGAAAGTCAGTTACAATAAGCCGACACCTAATCACATTGGGAGAAGATATGGCTAAAGAATTATTGATGGGTAACCAAGCCATCGCGCTTGGCGCTTTGAAGGCTGGGGTCAATGTCGTCTGTGGCTATCCCGGCACTCCTTCAACTGAGGTACTTGAGGCTATCGCGGCCCGTAATCCAGGTGGAATCCATGTGGAATGGTCCACAAACGAGAAAGTCGCATTGGAGGTTGGCGCTGGAGCAGCCTTCTCGGGTGCTCGCGCTCTGGTGACCATGAAACAGGTGGGCCTGAACGTTGCTGCCGATCCGCTAATGAGCCTGCCATATGTTGGCGTAAGCGGAGGCTTAGTGCTGCTTGTAGCCGATGACCCGGCCCCGATGTCATCGCAGACTGAACAGGACACACGGCAATTCGCCCAGTTCGCCAAAATACCCGTCTTTGACCCGGCGACACCCGAAGAAGCTTGTGCGATGATCCCAGAGGCTTTTGAACTTTCGGAGAGGTACCGGACTCCTGTGATCGTCCGTCCTTCAACCCGAATCTGCCACGGTAGCGCAGCCTTCGAGACTGACATCCCTTATCAACCACATCCCGTCAGCGGATTCGAACGAAGTCCACACTGGATCGTATTGCCACGTCGGGCTTATGAGGGACACAAGGAGATCATCGAGCGTCTGCCGATCATCGAGCAGGAGTTCTGCGATCATCCTCTCAACTCTATCGAGCACATTGAACTACCAGGAATCGCTAAGTCCGCATCGAACTCGGATCAACAAGCGACAGGAGCTCTCTCGGCCGGACAAGCCGCATCACGTCGCCTGGGTATCGTGGCCAGCGGCATCTCCTATGCGTATCTGAGAGACGCGCTCTCGATGTTGATTGACCAAAGTCAAAAGCAGGTCGACGGTTTCTCAGCAGAAACAGAACTTCGCCTGTTGCGAGTCGCAACGCCATTCCCCTTCCCAGACCAACGCGCGGTAGAATTCCTGGATAGCTTGGACGAGGTCCTTGTCTTCGAGGAGCTGGAGCCGGTAGTTGAGCGTGAGCTGCAGCGCGTCTGCGGCGCGTTCCATCTGCCAGTTACCATTAAAGGTAAGCTGACCAAGGATACAACGGTAGCGGGCGAGAACACCGTCAACAGCCTCTTACAACAGGTCAACGACTTCCTCAGCACAACAAATCTCGCTCAGGTTCAGGCAGAAACTCCCCCGACTGATCTAGCGACACCAGAGCTCCCCGCCAGACCGCCGATGTTCTGTGCCGGTTGTCCTCATCGCGGCTCATTCGCTGCTACCAAGCGCGCGCTCAAAGGTCGCCCAGCTATCTTCAGCGGCGATATCGGTTGCTACACATTGGCCAACGCACAACCACTGGACATGATCGATACCTGCATCTGCATGGGTGGAGGCTTCACGGTTCCGCAGGGAATGGCCTGGGCACAGCCCGATGTACTGCATCTGGGCTTCCTGGGTGATTCGACATTCTTCGCCAGTGGCCTCACTGGTGTGGTCAATGCGGTTTACAATCGCGCGAATCTGGTGTTGGTGGTACTGGATAACTCAACTACAGCCATGACGGGAGCCCAACCGCACGCTGGCACCGGCAGACGTATGAGCGGGAATGATGGCTACAACGCCGCAGTCAAGGCCGACATGGAGCGCGATGCCCTAAACGCCTTACGTATCCCCGATATCTTACATGCAATGGGCATCGAGCATGTCGATGTCGTCGATCCTTTGGATTTCGACGCTTCAGTTGAAGCGATCAGAAGGGCAGTGGCCATTGTAGATGCCGGCAAGGGTGTCAGCGCGGTGGTCTTCCGCTCTCCATGCATTGCCGTCAGCCCTCCCCAACCTATTCCCTGGGTTGACCCAGAAGCCTGTACACTCTGTCGGATCTGCATCAACACCCTTGGTTGTCCAGCCATCAGTATTGCCCCAACAGAAAAGACCATCCAGATCGATACCGGCCTTTGCTACGGCTGCGACCTCTGCGTTCAGGTCTGTCCCTTCAAGGCCATCAATAGGACAGGTGATTCCAAATGATCAATGTCATCATCGCTGGAGTTGGTGGGCAAGGCACTGTTTTAGCCTCAAAGCTGATAGCCTATGCCGCAATGGAACGCGAGGACTTTGTCCGCACTGCGGAAACCATCGGCATGGCTCAGCGCGGAGGCAGCGTCTTGGGACATGTACGTTTTCTCAGCGCCAGAGAGCTTAATCAGGGCAAAGAGCTTCTCAGCCCACTGGTACCCAAGGCTCAGGCCGACCTGCTCATCGGATTTGAACCGGGTGAAGCTGTGCGCGCATTGGATTTCTTGCGTCCCGGAGGTGTTGTGGTTGTGGCGTCGGGAACGGTTCCTCCCGTTACCGCCACATTGGCAAAGAGGCGTTATGACGGTAACGCTGAGTTAGCCTACCTGCAGTCACTTGCTGCCAGCAAGCATATTGGGAAACTGGTGGTAGTTGATGGCCAAAGTATCTGTGAGACATGCGGATCTCCGCGTGTTCTCAATGTTGCCCTTCTTGGAGCTGCCGCATCCAGCGGAGCTCTGGGTTTTTCGGCAGACCAGTTCGACAAGGCAATCGAGGCTCAGATCAAGGAACGGTTCGTAGCCTTGAACAAACAGGCTTTACGCTTGGGCGCAGCTGAATTCACCCAAAAGATGTAGCAGATTCAGTCGCAGAGTCGATTCACGACGTATAATGAATCGCGATTCTGCTTATGTAGTGGGTTTTCTTATGGAGTGGCGCGAAAACTGACCTGGATGGGATTGAACATGAAACCTGAGACCTTTGCACAGATCACCACACTTCTGACCTCAATCAAGGAGAAGAGCCCCTTTTACGCCGAGAAGTATGCGGACATCGAGCCGCGCGACGTTAAGACACTGGCAGATTTCCAGAAGCTGCCTTTGACAACCAAGGAAGACCTGCGCGATGCCTATCCTCTCAAGTTGCAGGCAGCTCCAGAGGAGAAGATCGTACGTATCCACTCGTCATCGGGAACAACCGGTACGCCGGTCATCATCCCTTACACAGCAAAGGATGTGCAAGACTGGGCCTTCATGTTCAAACGTTGTTACGAAATGGCTGGCATCACCAACAGGGATCGTATCCAAATCACACCCGGTTATGGGTTGTGGACTGCTGGAGTCGGTTTCCAGCTGGGTGCCGAGCTCTTAGGCGCAATGGCTATCCCCATGGGCCCGGGCAACACAGATAAGCAACTGCAGATGATGCAGGACTTGGAATCGACTGTTCTCTGCGCAACCTCATCCTACGCATTGCTGCTAGCCGAAATCATCGCGGAACGCGGGATCAAGGATAAGATCAAGCTGCGTAAGGGCGTAATTGGCTCCGAGCGTTGGGGCGAGAAGATGCGCAGGCGCATCGCCGATGAGCTGGGCGTGGCGCTCTACGATATCTACGGATTGACTGAGATCTACGGACCAGGTATCGGCATCAACTGCGAGGATCAGGCTCCGATGCATTACTGGGATGATTTCCTCTATTTTGAGATCATCGATCCTGAGACAGGCGCAGTCCTGCCTGAAGGTGAGAGCGGTGAGTTGGTGATTACCACTCTGTGCAAGGAAGGCGCCCCGCTGATCCGTTATCGAACCCACGACCTCACCCGCATCGTCCCCGGCGAGTGCCCGTGCGGCAGCCCCTTCCCACGGATCGAGACATTGATTGGCCGCAGCGACGACATGATCAAGGTCAAGGGAATCAATATCTTCCCTGCTCACATCGAGGAATCGCTGGCCTTTGTCGAAGGGGCCAGCAGCGAGTACCAGGTGATGATCGACCACTTGTTTGGTAAGGACATCATGACTGTATTCTTTGAGACTGCGTTGCCAGAGGAGAAACGTTCAGACATCGAGCAGGCGTTACATAATGCCATCAAAGCTAAGCTGGGATTGTCTGTGGTTCCCAAGGCGGTGCCTATCGGTGACCTACCGCGTTCCGAGAAGAAGACCAAGCGTATCTTCGACAATCGCTACTGATCTTAGATAGTCGCAGAAGAATCCATAAGCAGGGATCAGGGTCCCTGTTATGCGGCTTGCTCTTTTTCCCTCTCAAGATCCCTGGCCAAGATCTTGGCGTCAAGTTTCTTGAACTCAAAGATCATGAAGATCGTTGCGGTGACAACACTGAAGAAGTCAGCAACCGGGTAAGCGTAATACAACCCGTCGAGCGGTATCAGGTCTGGACCAAAGTTTGTGATGATATAAGGCATACCGTAGATCAAGGGAATCAGATAGAGCAACTGCCGTGTCAATGAGAGGAACATGGACTTGAATGGTTGCCCGCTGGATTGGAAATAATGTGAGGCGATTATCTGCAATCCCATCAACGGGATCAAGAAGAGCTGTACCTGCAACGCATTCACAGTAAATTCCAACAGATACGGCTCAATACCAAAGATGTTGACGATCTGTCGGGGAAATAGATGGATCAAGATCCAAAACGTTATCCCAATGCTCATTATCCAAATCATGGCCACTTTGAAGGTGTCCTTGACGCGCTCGTAGTTCTTGGCACCATAGTTGAAGCCGAATATCGGCTGAGCAGCAATAGCTACGCCCAACAGAGGGAAGAAGCTGAACATCGCTATCCTGTTGACGACGCCGATTGTCGCTAAGGCACCATCACTGGTGATGGCAGATAGGGCACCGTAATAACCCAACTGTTGATTCAAGATCACCGTAACCACAGCCGCCGCGATCTGCAAGACGAATGACGCAGACCCTAATGCCAGCGTAGTGGTGACGAGTCGAGTCCGCAAGCGTAGTTGTGAGAACCTCAGCTTAAAAGGAGCTTTCCGCGAGAAGATAAAATACCATAGCATCAATACCGCGCTAACCGCCTGCCCGATGATTGTTGCCCATGCAGAACCAGCGACTCCCCAGTCCAAAACCATGACAAACAGATAATTGAGAATGATGCAGACAAACGTACCGATGACCATTGTGTACAGCGCTCGATTTGGATCCCCTGCAGTACGGATGAAGTTATTGAAGCCCAAGCCAAAGAATTGAAAGAAGAAACCACCAGCAATGATAGCCATGAAGATATGCGAGCTCTCCCACGTCTCTTCGGTTGCCCCCGATATGCTCAATACAGGATCCATGAACAGCCAGACAACTGCAGTACAGATGACGCTGGCAATCAAGGTCAGTGTGAAGGTATTACCCATGATCCGCTCGGCTTCGTCATGCTTTCCTTCGCCAAGTCGCAGAGCAGCGAGCGCGTTTCCTCCTTGACCGATAAGTAAGGAGACTGCCATAGAGATAGTCATAATCGGCATGGCTATCGTTGCGGTAGCCTGGCCAACAGTACCAAGCGCATGCCCAAGGAAGATAGAATCGATGATGTTGTAGAAACCGTTTACGACCAAACCGATAATGGACGGGATAGCGAATTCTAGCATCAGCTTGGAGATCTTACCCGAACCGAGGCGGTCAACTCGCTCCTTGTTCTTGAGCTCTTGCTTATCTGGCCTATTGGATTGTTGTTCTTCTGTCATGCTGCTTCTTCTGTCTACGCTGGTGTCATAAAGAAAAGCTCCCTACAGGAACTCTTTTGAGCATATCCCACATTATGGCATCGGTTTTGTCTTATCGGGACTGTGTTCAAATGCACATCGCTGCATATTACTGGTGGCGTTATCTGCAACTTCACACAATATCATCAGGGTTGTTTTAGTGTAACATCTCCAGCAGAGATTGCAGTAATCACTCCGCCATCCTGCAATAATAATCGGCCATGGACATCCACACCGGTCACGATTCCGCGGGTGAACGGCATGACGTGGCTGTCACTGACCGTAACATCTTTGCCCATCAGGATCAATTCCCGTTGGTATTCCTCTTGGAATACCGAAAAATCGAAGCCTGCCAGTTTCCAGCTATCGATCCAGCTCAGAACTGCGTCGATGACCTTGGCAGCAATCGGTTCCAAAGAGAGACTGACACCAACATCGCTATCACTATCGCCATCGCCATCGTACTCATTATCACCTACGTGTTTCAGTTTAGGCGCATCTGAAAGATAGGCGGCGCCTGAGATTCCAACTTTCTCAGTAGTCTCCACCAACTCTACAAGCCCTTTCACCTGCTCATAAGCCTTTTCGCCCTCGATTCCTGGACGATTTACATTGATGCCGATACCAACGATGAGAATGGGCCATGGGTCCGATGATGTCTCAGTCAGTGCCAGCGGTACGTTATGCGTCTCGACCAAGATACCGCAGAGTTTCCCAGTGTCTGCGAGCAAATCATTGGGCCACTTGATATGTATCTTCGTTGTGCAGAATTCTTGCAATACACTGCGTAGGGCCAACGCCAGTATCAGTGGCAGCGTCGTTGCCTGCTGCAAGGTAGCTTGCGGCTGCAAGGCGAATGAGATATACAGACCACCCGGCAAAGAGACCCAGCTGCGTCCCAAACGACCTCGACCCGCAGTCTGCTCTGAGCTAATCACAACAAGCGGTTTTACGAGAGAGCTTTGCTGCGACCCTTGTAACAAACGTGCGACCTCATCATTAGTGGACGTGACGCTGTCTTCGACGACCAGCGTGCACTCGCTCTTGAGGAGATTCTTAATTGTTTCAGCATCCATAGTTGTTTCCGCGACCAGCATCGACGCCGTAGCCAGTGACTTCTCATTCAATCGCACATACCGCTTTTCTTTCTATGGAGCTTTATATCCCATGGGTATCGCAGTGTGGCACACTGGGCATACGTTCTGACCTGGTCCTAGCTTGGCTCCGCAGTTCACGCAATACAAAGCGACCGGCTGATTTGACCCGCTGGGCGCCTGCTTGTTTTTAAGCAGGTTATATAAGACAATCACTATGGCTACAGGGATACCAATCACCAATAGCAAGACAATGAGCATGATTACCAATTCGGGAAATCCAACACCAAAAACCTTCATATCCCCTCACTTTCTTGTTATTGCTGATCGGTTCACCTGATTGTAGACAGCTTTTCACATTTTTACTACCTATATCGATCAGGCTCCCACGGCAAACAATGCTCCGGTTGCGGCGAAATAGGCTAAGACCAACACACCCAAGATGATGCGATACCAACCAAACGCTGTGAAATCATGTTTCTTGATATAGCCGATCAGGAAGCGGATAGCGATAATCGATACAGCAAACGCTACCAGACAGCCCACCAGCAATACTCCCAATTCAGTTGGGCTTAACGAGAGCTTGTCGATGATGACGAACTTGACAGCCTTGAGCAAGCTCCATCCCAGCATTACCGGAATCGCCAGAAAGAAACTGAATTCGGTAGCAGCCTGCCTAGGAACGCCAAGTATCAGACCACCCAGAATCGTCGAACCCGAGCGCGATGTTCCCGGCACTATCGCCAAGCACTGGAACGCACCGATTCCCAGTGCCAACGGGATGGTAATGCGATCCACGTCGTCTCCATCTGTTGCCGCGACCGAAGTCTCGCCGCTTATACTTTCACTAACGCGTGCGTGCGCGCCCAGGCTCTTTTGCGCATTGAAGCTGGTGCGTGAATCTCGGGTACCACTGGCACGCGAGCGGCTGCGATGCCTCTGGCTCTTCCTGGAACCTGTACCTCCTCGAGTCGCGTGGACACGCTCGATGATGATGAAGGCGATGCCATAGACGATCAGCGCAATCGCTACAACTACCGCATTGTAGGCGTTAGCCTCCATCCAATCATCTAACAGGAATCCGACTATCGCTGCCGGGATACAGGCGATGATCACCTTGCCCCAAAGCCGAAGTGTGCGTGATTTCTCCA
>JAAYYH010000002.1 GCA_012515495.1 Coriobacteriaceae bacterium
CATTTGTCCTGAAACCGAGCAGATTCGCCGATGCCGTGGTATGATTCTGAGAAAAGCTGAAATGTCCGCTCAACTTATATGAGCTGAAAAGATTGGAGAAGCAATGCAGATATCACGTGTTATGCAGGTGCTCAATGTCGCTGAAGTCGCCGCGATTGCCGCTGCTGAATGGAATGGCAGGGGAGACAAGAAGGCAGCGGATCAGGCTGCCACTGAGGCGATGCGGAATGCCTTCAACGAGATAGACTTCTCAGGTCGTATCGTCATTGGGGAAGGTGAGCGCGATGAGGCCCCAATGCTTTATATCGGCGAAGAGTTGGGTAAAGGCGGCGAAGAGATCGACATCGCCGTTGATCCGTTGGAGGGAACCAATCTCTGTGCTTACAATCGCCCAAATGCCCTGACTACCATTGCGATTGCTCCCAAGGGTGCTTTACTGTTCGCGCCCGATACTTACATGAACAAGATCGCGGCCGGACCGGCATGTCTCGGCAAGGTCCATATCGACAATTCACCTGCGGAGAATGTCATTGCGGTAGCCGAAGCTTTGGGCAAATCGGTTAGCGATGTCAATGTCTGCATCCTCAAGCGTGACCGTCATCAGCAGATCATCGATGATGTTCGCGCTGTTGGCGCTCGGATACGGCTCATCGATGACGGCGATGTCTTTGGTTGCATTGCGACTGCGGTGCCAGGAACTGGAATCGACTTATATCTTGGTGCCGGTGGAGCTCCAGAGGGCGTGCTGGCTGCAGCTGGCCTCAAGGCTATAGGTGGCGTCTTCATGGGTAGATTCCAGTTCCGCAGTGATGAAGAGCGCGCTCGCGCGGAGCGGACCGCCGAAGTCGACCTTGATGGTGTGTTGACCATGGATATGCTGGTGCGTACCAACGACGCGGCCTTTATCGCAACCGGTGTTACCGAAGGCGAGATGCTCGGTGGCGTCAGTCACGAAGGTGGCAGTACCACTACTACCTCGATTATCATGAGCTCCTGGGACAAGACCGTACGCTTCATCAAGACTATCCGTCGCGGAGAAGAGGGTACGATCCGTTTCTAGCAATCGAAGGGCTCATAGGCAAAGGTGCGTCTACTCAAACATACTCGCACTGAGACCACCTGAGAGGATTATCTACTCAGGTGGTCCCAGTACTGAGTAACTCGTATCCGACCTTTGCCAATGAGTGTTGACTGAAGGGTTAATCGTGTCCGAAACCACTCATACTCTGACCTTTCTCGGCACTGGAGCCTCTTGTGGTGTGCCGAGTTTCTATTGCGGTTGCAAAGCCTGTGATGAAGCCAGGCAAAACCCTCTCGCTGCGCGCGATTGTTCGGATTTGCTGATCAGCGGTACACAAAACACATTGATTGATGCCGCGCCCGAGCTCCGACTGCAACTGATAAGGGAGCAGGTTGGTTCGATAGATCAGCTTGTTGTGACGCATGGGCACTTCGATCATATCGGCGGAATCCCACAATTGGAGTACTACGTCAAACTGCGGGCAGGAGCGCCAGTCCCTGTGTATGCTGGGCAGCAGACGATGGAGACCATTAAGCGACAGTTTGGCTTCATGATCGACGCGCTCGATCTTAATCAGCTGGCTGTTTTTCAGACCATTGAGCTTGATGGGGTTAGTTACACGGCCTTACCTGCCACCCATGGTGGCGATGCTTTTGGCTATCTGATCCGGACATCGGTGACCAAAGCGGCCTACTTCCCGGATACCGGCCCATTGCCTGTCGAGGTACTGGCGTATCTAGATGACCTTGATCTCCTCATCGTCGACTCCACCTTCTGCGGTCGCAACTGGATGCCGCATTCACACCACAGCGTCGATGAGGCCGTTAAGCTCAGTCAGCAGCTGCAGGCCAAAAAGACCTATCTCACACATCTTTCGATGCATTACGATACACCAACAACTCTGGTGGAATTGAAACGACAGCTTTCTGGTTATGGGGGCGCCATCCAGGTTGCCTATGACGGTTTGAGAATCGGGATCTAGACACAAGGAGATGATGATGGCAATAACTGATTTCCTCGAGAAGAACGCCAAGCTTTACCCCAATGAGGTCAGCCTGGTGGAGATCAACCCGGAGAACCAACCGGACCATGCGGTAACCTGGAGAGAATACAATCTCATCGAGTCCGGCTCTGAGGAGAGATACCGTCGTGAGCTCACCTGGAGGGAATTCGACACCAAGGCTAACCGCTTTGCGAATCTTTTACTCACCAGGGGTGTGAAGAAGGGCGACAAGGTGGCTATCCTGCTCATGAACTGTCTCGAATGGCTACCGATATACTTCGGTGTTCTAAAGACTGGCGCCTTGGCCGTGCCGATGAATTTTCGCTATACCGCTGACGAGATAAGTTATTGCCTCGATCTGGCCGAGGCTGAGACCCTGATCTTCGGTCCCGAGTTCATTGGTCGTATCGAGCAGGTCTTCGACAACCTGCATAACGTCAAGACGGTCTTCTTCGTAGGCGAAGACAAGCCGACATTCGCGGAAAGCTATGACAAGCTGGTCTCCTATTGTTCATCAGTGGCCCCAGCTATCGAGCTCCGTGATAATGATGACGCGGCAATCTATTTCTCCTCTGGGACAACGGGTTTTCCCAAGGCGATTCTGCATACACACTCCGCATTGATGGCTTCCTGTGTCACAGAACAGCATCATCATGGTCAAACGCGCGAAGATGTGTTCCTCTGCATACCACCGCTCTATCATACAGGTGCCAAGATGCATTGGTTTGGAAGTCTGCTTTCCGCAAGTCGCGCAGTGATCTTGAGGGGAATGAGACCGGAATGGATCTTGCAGGCAGTATCGGAGGAGAAGGCGACTATCGTCTGGCTGTTGGTGCCTTGGGCCCAAGATATCCTCGATGCTATTGATCGGGGCACGATCAGACTTGAGGACTATCGTCTTGCGCAGTGGCGCTTGATGCATATTGGCGCGCAGCCGGTTCCGCCAAGCCTGATACGGCGGTGGAGGAAGGTCTTTCCCAATCATGATTATGACACCAACTACGGCCTCAGTGAGTCAACGGGGCCCGGGTGCGTGCATCTCGGTGTGGAGAATATCCATAAGGTGGGAGCTGTGGGCAAGGCTGGTTACCTCTGGCAAACGGCTATCGTCACCGAGGATGGATTGCCGGTTACGGCTGACGAGGTGGGCGAGTTGATCGTCAAGGGACCAGGTACCATGAAGTGCTACTTCAACAACGCCGAAGCGACCGCGGAGATACTAAAAGATGGCTGGTTGTACACAGGGGATATGGCGAAATACGATGAAGATGGTTTCATCTATCTTGTCGACCGTAAAAAAGATGTGATCATCTCTGGCGGCGAGAATATCTACCCCGTCCAGATCGAGGACTTCTTGCGCGCTCACGACGCGATTAAGGACGTAGCAGTCATCGGACTCCCTGACGGACGTCTTGGTGAGATAGCCGCAGCTATCATCGAAGTCAAGGAAGACGCTGCCCTGACAGAAGCTGAAGTCAACGAGTTCTGTGCTGATCTGCCGCGCTACAAGCGACCGCGGAAGGTGATCTTCGCTGATGTGCCGCGCAATCCCACCGGCAAGATTGAAAAGCCCAGGTTACGTGAGATCTATTGCGGTAGCAGGCTGGTAGAGGCCCAAACTACGAGTTAAGACAGGCTTTTAGCACGTCCACCTGTTCGCGCCTGTCTGCCGTTCGCAGGATAAATCTGCGCACTCACACGGACTGTTATCGCGAATCAGTACCTGCGTACTAGATGCATGGACAAAATAAGCTGCTTTAATTCATAGGCATTGCCTTGTTGTTTGTTATTCTGTCTATGGGTAAGAATCCGGCAAGACAAATAAACGTGTCTTGCCGCGACTTGGCTTTTGTCAGAGAGAAGAGAAAGAAGGGGAACGTGTCAGAGACAATAGATATTCACGCTCCTGGGGTTGAAGTCAAGAAATCATGCTGCTATTTCTGCCATCAGAATTGCGGCGTTCTTGCATACGTGAAAGATGGCAAGGTCCTCAAGATCGAGGGCGATCCATCTCACCCCACCAACCAGGGCGGTCTATGCACTCGTGGCAACATCGCGTTGTTGCATCTGGACCATCCTGATCGCATTAACTACCCGCTTAAACGGGCAGGCGAGAAGGGCTCAAACCAGTGGGAGCGCATCTCCTGGGATCAGGCAATCAGTGAGATTGCCGAGAAGCTCAACCAGATCAAGGCCGAAAGTGGCGCTGAGGCGGTGGCTACCGCCGGAGGAACGCTGCGTACAGAGGATTGGGCGCGCAGGCGCTTCATGAACATGTTCGGTAGCCCCAACGGTTTCCACAATGCACTGCTGTGTTGGATCCCCACCTTCATGGTGGAGACAGCTGTCAGTGGCTGGAGTCCCTTTGAGACCGACCTCGCCGACAGCCGCTGCGTCATCCTCTGGGGATTCAATCCCGGCGCCTCGGGTATGCCGAGCATGCGCGGCTATTCCGATCTGAAGAAGAATGGTCTGAAGATCATCGTCGTCGATCCACGTTACTCAGAGACAGCGGCACATGCCGACCTTTGGTTACCGCTGCGTCCCGGATCCGATACAGCTCTTGCTTTAGCTATGATCCACGTTGTCATCTATGAAGGTCTGGCGAACATGGAATTCGTCAACAACTGGTGCATCGGCTATGAAGAGCTGGCGCAGCATGTTGCTCAGTATAGTCCCGAATGGGCCGCTGAGCATACGTGGTTGGAACCTGAACTGATCCGCCAGGCTGCGCGGATCTATGCCAAGAGTTCACCCAGCAACATCCAGTGGGGTTGTACGGCTGACCAGCTGGGCAAGACTGCTGGTGCAGGTATGCACGCGCGTGCGGTCCTGCGTGCCATCACCGGTAATCTGGATTGCCCGGGTGGCGATCTGATGCCCGGTCCGGCGATGAACTATGTCACAGACGAAGAGCTTGAGGCGAATGAGTGGTTGCCGGAAGAGCAGAAAGCCAAGCAGATCGGTGCAGATAAATTCAAGCTTTGCTCATGGCCCGGTTATCAGCTTATCAGCGATATCTGCAAAGAGACATGGGGCAAAGCCCCGACAGCTGAGTGGATGTGTGAAGCACACGGTCCCTCAGTATTCAAAGCCATTCTGACCGGTGATCCCTACCAGATTCGTGCCCTTTTGGTGAGCGCGACCAACCCCGTGAACTCCTATGGTGATGCCAAGATGACTTTGGAGGCCCTTAAGAGGGTCGAGTTCATGGTGACCTGCGAGTATTGGATGACGCCTGCAGCTCTCTATAGCGATTATGTCATGCCAATAGCAGGCGCACTGGAGCGTCCTACTATCCACAACAACTATGGCGTTACCGATAGCCTGCTTGCCTCACAGCGTGCCATCCAACCACTGTATGAGCGTAAGACCGACTATGAGTTCTGGCGCTTGTTGGCATTGGCCAGCGGCCAAGATGAGGACCAATGGCCTTGGGAGACTCTGGAGGAAGTCTTCTATTATGTCACCTACTCGTTTACCTCTCTTGGTTATCAGTTTAATTCCTACGATGAATTCGTGGAAAAGTATCGTTTCTACTATCCACCTCTCCACTATTACAAGTATGGCAACAACGGCTTTTGCACGCCTTCACGTCGCGTTGAACTGAAGAGTTCCATTCTCGAAGAACTAGGTTATCCGTCTCTGCCAACCTGGATCGGTCCAGCTGAAAATGAGATCGATGATCCAGAGCTTGCCGAGGAGTATCCTCTGGTACTCACCACAGGTGGCGGATTCATGCCCTATCATCACAGCGAGCAGTTCAATATCTCCCCGCTGCGTTTCCTGCGTCATGATCCCTACTTCACCATCAATCCCATCAAGGCCAAGGAGCTGCATATCAAGGATGGCGATTGGTGCTGGATCGAGACCCGCCGCGGTCGCATGAAGCAACGGGCCAATGTCGAGCCCAGCGTGCATGAGAAGGTTATCTACGCTCAGCGCGGTTGGTGGTATCCAGAGAATGGACCCGAGGGAGACGCTCCCTACGGTTGTCTTGAATCAAATGTCAATATGCTGTCCAGTGTGGATGACGAGCATTGCGATCCGATTGGCGGTAGCTGGGCCAACCGCGGTTTGCTCTGCAAAGTCTACAAGGTTAAATATGGCGATGAACCGGATATCCAGTTCTCGATCCCCGGCTCATCCAAGGTTCCAGGAGTTACCGTCATGCCTTCCGACCAGAGACTGGCTTATGAACTGATCCCTTACAACCCCCTGCCGACTTTTGAGGTTCCTGAGGGTCTGACTTGGGATAAGGGTACAAAGATCGCCTGGGATCTGGAGCGAGGGTTAGCCTATGATCCCGATTCCGGCTGGCTATACGATCCCGAGACATCGGTCTTTTTCGACCTCGAAACCAGGTTCGCGTATGATCCTGAGACCGAGACTTTAGTCGATGAGGCCGGTACCCACTATGACATGACAACCAAGCAACCTTTGGGGGATATTACTCCCGCAGTTGCTGACGTTGAGGGAGGGGAGTGAACATGACCCGATACGCTATGGTAATGGACCAACGCCGTTGTATCGGCTGCCAGTCCTGTACGGTAGCCTGCCGTACCTGGAATGATCTTCCCATGGACATCATGTTCAATCCAGTGGTAAGTGAGGGTGTTCAAGGCGTTTATCCTAATGTCCACCAAGTCTTCACTCCGCTGATTTGCATGCACTGTGATAATCCGCCCTGCACTATCTGTTGCCCCACAAATGCCTCACAACAAGATGAGGACGGCATCGTCTGGGTTGATTCTACAAAGTGCATGGGCTGCAAGGTCTGCGTCAACGCCTGTCCTTACGGTGCTCGTGATGTCAGTGCTCTCGACCCGTTCCTGAAGAGTTTCGTACGCAAATGTGACTTCTGCAAGGATCGCGTGCGTGAGGGAGAACAACCCTATTGCGTGGCGACCTGTCACCAGAAAGCCAGGATCTTCGGCGACCTGGATGATCCGAACAGCGAAGTCTCCAAATTGGTTGGTGGCTTGGCTGTCACCACGATTTTCCCGGAACTGGGCACCGAACCCCAGGTCTATTACATTCCTGATTTGGGAGGTGCCAAATGAGCCACGCCATGAACAATGACAAGCTCAACAAACACTTTTGGGTGTGGCCCATCGCCTGCTACCTGTTCCTTGGCGGTCTTGGCGGCGGAATACTCTTCTTCGCGGGCTTGTTCGATCTGATCTTCGCGCCAATGTTCGGCACCAGCATCGGCTCAGTGTTCGCGCTCGGTGTCTTCCTTGGGGTCGTCGCTTTAGGTGTCGGTACGTTCCTGCTGGTATTCGAGCTGGGACAGCCATTCGTGTTCCTGCGCGTGTTCCTGAGCAAGACAGCTATCATCAAATGGGGAGCTGTCTTGCTCTCTGTTGCTTTGATATTCGGTTTCGTCTATTTCTTGTTCTACCTGCCACCTGAGTGGAACCTGTTCTACTACGGCTGGACTTGGATCCGCGATATCTGCTGTGCGGTGATGATGATCACTGGCATCTGCGTCGTTCTCTATACGGGCGTCTTGCTCTCAAGCTTCAAAGCCAGGGCATTTTGGAATACCCCGGTACTACCTGTGTTGTTCACCGTCTCAGCCCTTTCCACTGCTTCAGCTCTGCTGGCAGTGACTGCGGGTCTTTGGCCAGCTCCAGAGTATCTGATCTTAGGCGGCTTCGCTGCATTGCCGATGCACGACTTGGCGGAGTACTTCGTCGAGATCATGCATCTGATTGATACCGTACTGGTAGCTGTTGAGATCGTTGTCCTGCTCGTCTACGTAGTCATGATGTACGCAGCGGGCAATAACACTGCTCGTGCCATGGCACTCAAATGGCTTAAAGGTGCGTATGCGCCTCTTTTCTGGGGTGGCATGGTGCTCCTTGGATTGCTGCTTCCGTTATTCTTCTATCTCAGCGGTGGTGTACTTGCGTCGATTATCGCTCCGATATTTGTTCTAGCCGCCGGACTGCTGCTGCGTTTCATGGTGGTATTCTCTGACGTGCGTCGCCCGATACCGGGCGAGGAGCGCTTCTATAGCCGCCTTCCCAAAGGTGACGAGAGGTTTCTGTCGGCTAACGACTGCAAGAGCCACTAAGGGTTTAAGATCCACGCTGTTCAGGGCAAAATGGTAGACTGATAACAGTGTGATCCCGAACCTGTACTATTAGGCCCCGGGTACCAGCCAATAGGCTTACTCGGGGCCTTACTATCTGGGGAGTGAGATATGGTAGTGAAAGTACCACCCGAATTGCTGCGCCCCTACAGGGTTGACTGGGAACGGGATGTCTTCAGTGAGATGCGCAGGACACTGGGATTCGCCTACGATGATGCCCTTGAATGCGTGAAGGTCAAAGCATGTGAGGCGGTTGTGCCGCTCGCTGACACCTCTGATGATCAGGCGGTCGCAACAACTCAGGACCTTGTCGCTAAGGCTATCGTCGGGCGAACTGAGGTTGCGTCTGATTGCCAGGCCATCACTGCCGAGCAGACGATATTCTGGCCGGGTTGCACGTTGTCCAGCTATTCGCAAGAACTCACGGAAGCTGCTTTCAACTTCCTTAAAGAACATGGACAAGCTTCGGTGATGAGCGTTAATTGCTGCGGGCACATCCTTGAGTTCGTCGCGCCGCTTGAGGAGAGGCAACTGTATCAGGGGAGTCTCGGCAATCAACTCCAGCTTCAGGGTATCAAGCGTATCATCACTGCTTGCCCCAATTGTTTTTATAGCTTCAAACGACTGATAGACTCTGGCGTGCTGTTCGGAGTTGAGATCTTAGCCTTGAGCGAGGTTCTTGACAACGAAGGAGTCAGGTTCTCTGAGCAGGAGCACCCTGGATGCGGGTCTGTCTGCTTCCATGATTCCTGTCCCGATCGTCAGTATGGTTTGTTCGCTGAGACGGCGCGGAGTGTCTTCGCATCAGTCGAACTTCGTGAGATGGAGCACAGCCGCGGGAGCTCACGCTGCTGTGGACTTGGCTATCTCCTGTATTTACGCCAACCCGAGCGTAGCGCAGCTATGGCGCAGGAGCGCGTGGCAGAATTCATCGACAGCGGCGCTGATTGTCTGGTTACCTATTGCGCGAACTGCGCGAGTGCATTGCGCGACCCGAGCAAATCCAATTCTGTCTATTACTATCTGGAGTTGCTGTTCGGCATTCGTCTGAACTGGCCGCTGATCTTTCAGACTGTCGCAGAGGTGCATGGCAATTTGATGTCAGAGGAGTCAGCCCGATCATCATGAACAGAGTTGTGAAGAGCAATTGTCATTACTGTGGTTATCTCTGTGGCTTCTTGGCTACGGTCCAAAGCACAAAAGCAGGCGAGCGACTTACCGACCTCACGCCAGACCCCTCTCGTTATCCCTATGATCAGCGCATCGTCAATGGCTGTCATCGTTGGCGGATGAATCTTGAGGAGATCGACGGCGAAGCAAGGATCAACTATCCACTGAAGCGTGTTGGTGAGCGTGGCAGTGGACAGTGGCAACGTGTCAGCTGGGAAGAGGCACTTGCTGATATCGCGGCCATATTGGAGAAGTTGGCCGAAGAACATGGCCCGCAGACACTGGCGAGCGCTATCGGCGGGCCACACGCAAGCTATTGGCCCTTGCACCGATTCATGAACCTCTTCGGATCACCCAATAACATGGGCATCGGTCAGATCTGCTGGAATCCACGGATCTGGATGGATGCCATGACCTATGGCTGGCCGATAGAAGTCGATATCAATCCCAACTACAGCGGAGCAGTATTCCTTTGGGGAACCAATCCGGCAGATTCTGATAATTCGCTGTTCTGGCGCACCTTGCTGAAGCTGAACCGCGACAACACCACTCTGGTCGTCATCGATCCACGCCGCAC
>JAAYYH010000126.1 GCA_012515495.1 Coriobacteriaceae bacterium
ACGGGGCCGTTGCGCGACCGCTTCGGCATTGCCTTCCGCCTTGATTACTATGGCTTTGAGGAACTGTGCGCCATCGTACGGCGTTCTGCGAGTATCTTGGGAGTGGATATCGATACACTGGGAGCTCGGGAGATCGCCAGGAGGAGTCGTGGCACACCTCGCCTGGCGAACAGGCTACTCAAGCGGGTGCGGGACTTTGCCGAGGTGCGGGCTTCTGGCGAGATTACCGAGGACGTTGCGGCGCAGGCGCTGGCTTTCTTTGAGGTTGACAGCATGGGTTTGGATGTGATGGACAACAAGATCCTCGACTTGCTCACTGTGACGTTTAGGGGTCGTCCTGTAGGCTTGGGCACCCTTTCGAGTGCCCTAGGAGAGGATGCGGCAACACTTGAAGATGTCTATGAGCCGTATCTACTGCAACAGGGACTGATCATGCGCACGCCAAAAGGTCGGGTGGCAACCGAGCGCGCCTTCGACCATCGTAAAGTGCCCTATAGCGTGAGCGAGCATGTCAATCAGATCCAGATTCCCGCAATCTTCGATCAACAGGTGAATGATGCTCCAGAGTGATTATCTGATGCGCATGATCCATGAGTTGGTAGCGGTTGTCCAACGGGCTTTACGGAATCGTCGCAGCGATCCAGAGGCTACCGTGCAGTCTCTTGGCATCGCGATTGGTAATGCGGTAGACATCGATGCCGACCTGTTTTTCTCTCTCGAACCCGAATCAATGGTCTCAATGCTGCGGTTGGGGAGCTTCGATGAGCAGCTCTGCGGCTATATCGTACGATCGATGTTGCTCAGGGCAACGCTGCTGCGGCAATCCAAACAGGTCGAAAGCGCACGATTGGCTGCGTCGCAGGCTCAGGCCATCGCAGCAGCTTATGGCTGTGAAATCACGGAATCTGAGATGACTGAGGAATCTCTGAAGGACTACTTCGGCTCTTCTGCTGTTTAATCTAATGCAAACCGTACAAATTTGCTACAATTGCAGTAGATATATACTCGTGCGTTGATACGGTAATGGTTTATCATATCAAGCAGGTGCATCTTCTCGCACAGACAGGTTGAGCGCGGTCCGAAGGGAACAGACAATGGACGAAACAGGGGTAATGGCACTTCTGGACGAGCTGTCAGATCTAATCGAGGACGGTAAGTCGGTCCTTGGCAACAAGGACAGAAAACAGATAGAGGTTGGACCCGCACTTGATATCATTGATGAGATCCGCCAGGCATTCCCCGTTGAGTTTGCTCAGGCTCGTCAGATAGTCCGCGAACGTCAAGGTCTACTTGAGGATACTGAGGCGGAATGCAACCGCATCCTCGAAGACGCTCGTAGTCAGGCCTTGATCATAGCCAGCGAGCAGGAGATAGTGCGTATTGCCCAACAGCAGGCCGAGAACATCTTGGCTGACGCGCGGGAAATGGAACGTGAGACCAGGGCTGGGGCCGAGGATTACGCAGACAACGTCTTCTCCCACATCGAGAATACCCTCGATTCTCTCAATGAGAACGTGCGTCGTTGCCGCGAAAGACTGAACAACAAGGCATCTCGCTGAGGTAATAAGGAAGATAGCTCACCAACCTTGCGACTATAGACAACCGAGTCATCTTACGCCGCAGGAGGATTTGATGCCCTCCTCGGTTATGGAGTAACCACAATGGCCACTACACAGAACCTGCCCTCGTTGCAGCAAAGATTGTTGCCTCAACTTGCAGAGTTGGGCAGCAGCGCCCACGTATCAGGGATCTGGCCTCTTGAGACCTACTATCTTGGTGCTATTCGCTTCACGATCCAGGATGTCGTAGCCTACGACCTGCATCTTTCGAATACGGGCGGAGGGATTCTGCTCTCCGGAACGGTGAGTGCTGATGTGCAAACCGAATGCGCACGTTGTCTGGAACCAGCGCAGTTAACCATCGAAGCTGAGGTAGAGGGGTATTACCTCATTAATCCCAGCTACGAAGAACTCGATTTGGCAGATGATGAGTTCGTGCTCGTCGATGATTCCGGGGAGGTTGATCTGGCACCTGCTCTTCTGGCGGCTATCATCTTCGAGACCCCTCAGGTGGTGCTCTGTGATCAGGAGTGTAGAGGACTTTGTCCCAGCTGCGGAGTGAATCTGAATGAGCAGCAGTGTGATTGTCGGCAGGAAGTTTCGCCAGGTAACCCCTTCTCTGTGCTCAAGGATCTGGATATCGGCTGATTGCCCAGAGCTCCAGCTAGCTTCAACTCGTTTGGAAATGAATCCCTTTTGTCTCGACGACGTTTGCATCCCCCCAACAGTTTGTTATAATTCACAGGTTCGACTATTACACATGCTTGAGGACTTCGACCGCGTGTGGCTGCTGGGCGGCTGCGGATCCGGAGGTTGAGTCAGGCAGAGGATAGGTAAGCATCGATTGGCCAAGCTGATTGTCAGTATGAGCTAACAGATTCTTGCCTCAACAAAAAAGGAGAAAGAATGGCTACGACAGTAAATGTCAAGTCGCTGCTTGACGCAGCCGTCCATTTTGGACATCAGACCCGCCGGTGGAATCCCAAGATGAAACCGTATATCTTCACCGAGCGCAACGGTATCTACATCATAGATTTGAAGAGGACACTCAGGGAACTGGATAAAACCTATTCCTTTGTGCGCGACCTGTCTTCACGTGGTGGCGTCTTGCTGTTCGTGGGAACCAAGAAGCAAGCCCAAGAGCCGATCTCGGCCAATGCCGAGCGCTGCGGAATGCCTTATGTCAACGCTCGTTGGTTGGGCGGTATGCTCACCAACTTCGTTACCATCCGCTCACGCGTTACCCGCATGGAGGAGCTTGAGGCCATGGAGGCAGATGGTCGCATGGCTACACTGCCCAAGAAAGAGCAGATCCTGCTGCGCAAGGAGCTAGGTAAGCTGCAGACTAACCTCAACGGGGTCCGCAACATGAAATCAGTGCCACAGGCGATATTCGTGGTTGACACCAAGCGCGAGGAAATTGCCATCCACGAGGCCCATCGTCTGGGCATCCCGGTAATCGGCATCCTTGATACGAATGCCGATCCGGACGAAGTCGACTATGGAATCCCGGCCAACGATGACGCAATCCGCTCCGTCAATCTGCTCTGCGAGGTTATCGCCGATGCTATGATCAGCGGATCAAGCAAGGCGCTGGTGTCTGAGGCTGAGATGATCGGTGCTGCTGCAGAGCCGACCGCGCCAGTCGTAGCCGAGCAAGTTGACGCGCCAGCAGCAGTTCAAGCTGAGGAAACTGCTATAGTCGCTGATGCCGAGGCAGAAATAAAGGAAGCAGCCGAGGCTGTCGAGACTAACTGAAAAAGCAGATAACGTAACCTTTTTGCCTGCAAGATTTGCACAAGTCAACGCAGCGAAGGTTTTAAATAGAGGAATCACAGAAAGGATCACGATGGCAGATATCACTGCGGCAATGGTCAAGGAACTCAGGGAGATGACCGGTGCCGGTATGATGGAATGTAAGAAGGCTCTGACAGAGGCTGAAGGTGAGATAGACGCGGCGGTTGATGTTTTGCGCACCCGCGGCTTGGCCGCTGCCGCCAAGAAAGCAGGCCGTGAGACCAATGAGGGTGTCGTGGCGGCCTTGGTGTCAGAGGATGGCAAATCGGCAGCTCTGGTTGAAGTCAATTGTGAGACTGACTTCGTTTCGCGCAATGATGTCTTTGGCGGTTATGCAGCCAAGGTAGTCCAGGCTGTACTCGAGAGCGATCCTGCTGATGTTGATGCCCTGAAGGCTGCCGTTGTTGATGGTCAAAGTGTTGAGGAGCTCATCACAGAGGCTATCCACACTATTGGTGAGAACATCCAGATCAGTCGCTTTATCCGTCGCAGTGTTGAGGCTGGAACCATATCCAGCTACATTCATGGCGGCGGCCGCATTGGTGTTCTGGTGCTGTTCTGCTTCAAGAGCACAGAAACCGCTGCAAATGATGATTTTAAGGCCATGGCAAAGGATATCGCCATGCAGGTTGCCGCGTCTTGTCCTGGCGCTGTCTGCCGCGATGATTTTGACTCTGAGGTTGTCTCCCACGAGATGGATATCTATAGGGCTCAAGCCGCGGAATCAGGAAAGCCCGAGGCAATCCAGGAGAAGATGGCTCTGGGACGTATGGAGAAGTTCTACAAGGAGAGCGCACTGGTTGAACAAGCGTTCATCAAGGATCCGGATAAGACCGTGCGAGCGTATATCGAGGGTGTTTCCAAGATCGTTGGCGATGAGATCACCGTCGTCGGCTTCGATCGTTTCGTGCTCGGTCAAGCATAGCTGATCAGCGACTAAAAATGGGCATTAAGGCTTGATAGGTTAAGAGCTTGGTTGTGAACAACAAAGTTTAATGATTGCCTGATGACGAAGTCTAAAGACTGCAAATGTAGCGATGCCCCTCCACGTACTTACGGAGAGGCATCGCTGATCTTCAAACACGTTCGTCCAGCCTCATTGCGGCTAGAGAGAATAACCATAAAACATCAGGGTCACCTACGCGGTATCACAAGTGCCGTTATTTCAGGGATTCCGCGGCCTTCTTACCGGCAATCAAACCAGATCCAAGGGCAAAGCCATTCGCGGAACCGGGAAGATAGTAGGGGGAGGTGAAGAGGTCAGCATCTGCGCCAGCAACGAACAAGCCTGGGATCACTTGGTTATCTGGATCAACAGCCTGGCAATCTTCATTGCACTTGATGCCTCCCAATGACAGCCAACCAGCCGGCATCGACTCAACGATATAGAATGGTGGCTCAGCGACAGCTGCCAAGAATTTCGGATCCTTGAAGAACTGGCCATCTGCACCGGCAGCGCAGAACTCATTGTATTTAGCTACATCACGCTCAAGATTGACCAGCTTGAAGTGCTCTGCTACCTCAGCGATGGTATCAGCTGTAAACGCCCATCCCTCTTCAACAGCCTTTGCGAATTGATCGCGGATATCGGGAACCTTGAAATCAGCGAACATCTCCTTTATGCGTGCATCACCAAGGAATACCGGCAGCGGCTCAGTCTCCCAGCGCTTCATGAAGGCTTCGTCGCAAACTGCGTAATGATAGCTTTCGCGAACGAGTGGCTCGGCGCAGAACATGGCCTTTTCACACAGTACACCTTCATTGACGAAGCGAGCACCAGTGCTGTCAACCAGCAACCCGCCATATACAGGTAGTCTCATAGCCTCGTTGGTTCCGGATGTGGGGCGGAATGAATAGGTTGCCGGGGCCTTAAGGTTCGATCCACCGTACTCATTCAT
>JAAYYH010000127.1 GCA_012515495.1 Coriobacteriaceae bacterium
CCAACGCGGTACTTTGAATGTTGGAGACGCGATTGTGGCCGGTACCTCCTACGGACGTGTACGTGCCTTGATCGACCCGAAAGGCGAGAATGTTATCAGCGCAAAACCAGCAGATCCAGTGGAGATCCTTGGTTTGGGCAGTGTCCCTGCCGCCGGTGATGAATTCAGGGTCTTCGCTGACGAACGAGATGCCAGGAATCTGGCTGAGGATCGAGCGTTAAGACAGCGACTGGCAGAGCAGCAGCAAAAATCCCGTGTCTCATTAGACGACCTCTTCGCACGTATCGAAGAGGGAAAGATGAGCGAATTGAACCTGGTCGTCAAGGCCGATGTCCAGGGCTCGATCGAAGCGCTGCAGGATGCGTTGAACAAGATGGATCAGTCCGAGGTCCGCATCAATGTCATACATTCGGCTGTCGGAGGCATCACTGAGACAGATGTTATCTTGGCCGCAGCATCTGATGCAATCATCATCGGCTTCGGTGTTCGTCCGCAACCAAAGGCCAAAGCTATGGCCGAAAAGGAGAAGGTGGATATCCGCACCTACCGCATCATCTACCAGGCCATTGAGGATATCAATGCAGCTCGTGTCGGACTACTCTCTCCGGATATCGTCGAGACTGATACGGGATCCGCTGAAGTGCGGGAGACATTCAAGGTGCCAAAAGCCGGAACAGTTGCCGGTTGTCTGGTGTTGGAAGGTGAGATAACGCGAGATGACAAGATCAGGATTGTAAGAAACGGTACGATAATCCATGAAGGGAACATCTCCTCGCTCAGGCGTTTCAAAGATGACGTCAAGAGTGTGAAAGCCGGATATGAATGTGGCATCAGTATCGGTGGTTTCCAAGATATCAAGGTCGGAGACATCCTCGAAGGATATCGTGTGACAGAGGTTGCCCGGGAGGCGTAGTACCATGAAACAGACTGCCGGTTCCAGAAAAGTGAATGAAGCCGCTCGCGCCGCGATAGCCCAACTGTTGTTAACCGAGATCTCCGACCCACGTTTGGATTTAGTCACCGTTACCGACGTTGAGGTCTCAAAGGATCGTAGCGTGGCTAATATCTTTGTCTCAGCGGGACCAAACTGTTATGAGGAAGTCGAGCGTGGTCTTGAGAGTGCAAAAGGCAGACTCAGATCATTGTTAGGTAGGGAATTGGGTTGGCGGGTTACACCTGAACTCCGGTTCATGATCGATACAAGCATCGATGACGCAGCCCGTATCACTGATGTATTGAAAGATGTGCCGTCAACACTGGCGATTTTAAAAGATGAAGAAGGTAATCCATTGTGAAGGAGTTATCGCTGACATGCGCGCAAGTACTGGAGCTGTTTGAGAACGCCCATACTGTAGCGATCTGCGGTCATGTTAACCCTGATGGTGATGCGCTTGGGTCGAGTCTGGCTCTGGCAGACCTGTTGAGGAAAACTGGACATTCTGTCACCTGTTTGTTGGCGCAGGATACTGTTCCACCACAGCTTTACGCATTTCTTGAGGACTATCGATTCGTTCCTGCGACTGAATATGTCGAAAGCCCCGATCTGTTCATCGCGGTAGACAGCCCGGCGCTTAGTCGACTTGGTATGGCAGAGTCCGCTTTCAAGCGAGCTAAAGTGACGTTAGTTATCGATCATCATCCTGATTATGACGGGTATGGAGACTTCTATCATGGCAGTGTCTCATCTTCTGCTACTGGCTTGCTGGTCTGGAACCTGATCAAGGAATCAAGTGTGGAGATCACCAGGTATCCCGCAGAATGTTGCTACGTCGCGTTGATGACTGATACTGGGAGATTCGCGTTCCAGAATACCCATGCTGAGGCGTTCCTTGCTGCCGCTCAGATGGTTGAGGTTGGAATATCACCGTCAGAGATCAGTAGTCTGGTGTATCAGAATAAGAGCATTTCAGCGGTAATGCTGGAATCGCGTCTGATAGCGCGTATGCGATTCTCGGAAAATGGCCAGGTA
Source organism: Coriobacteriaceae bacterium (assembly GCA_012515495.1). Classification (GTDB taxonomy): domain Bacteria; phylum Actinomycetota; class Coriobacteriia; order Coriobacteriales; family UBA8131; genus UBA1419. The sequence goes on from JAAYYH010000127.1 coordinate 1,970, forward strand.
GCCTATTCCTGGATCACCGAGCAAGATTTCAACGAGCTTGGGCTCAGCCGTGATGATACTGAGGGACTACCCGATATCCTTCGTGCGATCAAAGGTGTTGAGATAGCGGTGTTGCTGCGTGCTGAGGGCGATAGCGTGCGAGTCAATCTCCGCGCGAAGAATCAATGCGATGTTGGTAGCATTGCTCGTCGACTGGGCGGGGGAGGTCACGCCGCAGCAGCAGGATTCACTTTGAATAGCGACATCAATGAGGTTCTCGAGAAGATACTGACGATTATGGATGGGCTTGAATGCATCAATCCTCATGTTGTCAATTGATGACTATGGCACGGATACGACGTGGAGCGACAACTATTTCCGGCATTGTAGCGATTGACAAACCGCTACACAGCACATCGCACGATGTCGTCAATCGCATCCGCTTTCTGACAGGCGAGGGCAGAGTGGGTCATGCCGGAACGTTGGATCCGCTGGCAACAGGTTTGTTGTTGGTTTGTATCGGACCCGCGACAAGGCTCTCACATTATCTAATCAAACACGACAAGGTCTATCAAGCCAGGATCTCCTTCGGCAGTGCTACGACAACCGATGACGCAGAAGGCGAAGTCATCGCCAGCTCTCCGGTTCCCGATGTGGTAAGTGACGAGTTAGCCGCATCGTCATTCCTGATGGCGCTATCAGGTGAGCACGAACAGCTGCCTCCAGCGTTCTCAGCAATCAAGAAAAATGGACAGGTAGCCTATAAGCAGGCCAGAAAGGGAGAGCAACCCGAACTTGAACCGCGTAGAATCCTTATCAGAGAGGCACTGCTGGAAGCTATCGGTAATCAGTATTGGGATGTCAGGTTCACCGTGTCGGCAGGAACGTATATCAGGGCTCTGGCACGTGATATAGGCCAGGCATTGGGTACGTGTGCGCATTTGGGTTCTCTGCGGAGGGTTCGCTGCGGGAACAGTGATATTGCTCAGGCTTTCAAGATGGATCAACTTGATGAAAGAGTAGAGAGATGCTTCATAGATCCTGTCGATTCCCTGGGATTTCCTGTGGTTTCGTTGGATGGATCCCAAAAAGACCAGGTTAGATCAGGTAAGGCTCTTTGCTGGGAACGATTAAGAACTGATAGGGACAGGCAAATGCAGAGATATTCTTATCAAGGGATAGAGGGGGAGCTTTTCTCAGTGGTTGCGGATAACGAATTGTTAGCTATCTATCGTCGTGACAGCGAAGCCACAATATTGTTACCGGACATCGTCTTATCTGGAGGTGTAAGAGGTGTTCGATAGCAGCATGATACTGGATTCAGTGATCTTCTCCTCCGGTACCACGAAAACAATCATCTATGAATCAGGGATGCAGGAGATAGGCGAAGTTGTCTGTGCGGTTGGTGTTTTCGATGGTATGCATCAGGGACACCAGTTCCTGATCGATCAGGCCGTCACAGAGGCACGACAGCGCAATCTGCCATCGATGGTAGTGACCTTTGATTGTGATCCCGATGAGCTGTTCTTGCCAAATGAGAAAGTAAAGAAACTGTTCAGCAACGCTGACCGTTTGGCATGGTTGGCGACTCGTGACCTCGATTACGTCCTGATCATACCCTTTAGAGATGAATTGGCTAAAACCGAACCCCGTCAATTCATGGATCATATGTTCACAACGGTAGTGCGGCCGAAAAGTATACATGTTGGGCAAGATTTTCGTTATGGCCACAAAGCCAGTGGTAAAGTTGCCGATCTTCGCAAATGGGCTGACGCGCATCAATGCTGTGTCCACGCCCACATCCTGGTTTGCGATAACGGTCTACCTGTGACCGCAACACGCATCAGGGACGCGCTAGCCCAAGGCAGGCTTGATGAGGCCAATGCTCTTTTGACTCGTCCATATTATGTGCGAGCTACTGTTGTGCGCGGACGAGAAGTTGGCAGAGAACTGGGTTTTCCTACAGCCAATATCGCAACAACCCAACCTTATGCAACTATAGCCGATGGCGTTTATGGCGGATACGTCTATGTTGATGATGTGCCATACAAGGCTGCAATCTCGGTTGGCGCGCCTGCGACGTTTCAGGGAGTCGGGCCGACCATAGAGGCGCATTTGATTGACTTCGAGGGAGATATCTATCTCCAGGATGTCAAGGTTGCATTTGTCGAGAAGATCAGAGAGATGCGTAGTTTCGAGTCTGTTGAACAGTTGAAGGAAACAGTCATGGCAAATATCGCCTGGGCGAGAGACAATCTCTGATACCCTGATTTCTCTTCATTTGCGAATAGGGTTGCCTGTTCACAGCTTAATGCGCCCTTTCCCCTTTATTTACATTGGCAGAGCAGAGAAGTTGCACTAGAATTAGGTAAGTTGTGTCCTTGTAGACACATTGATTTTCCACGAACAAACCATTTGAGAGGAGATCGTTTAATGAGCCAATGGTTCGCCTGGTCCGCTCCAGTTGCCGCCATCATCGGCCTGGCGGTAGCCGCCTATCTTGCCGTGTGGGTGTTGCGGCAGGATCCCGGCAATGAGAAGATGAAGAAGATATCGGGTGAGATACAAAAAGGCGCACAGGCTTTCCTCTTCGCTGAGTATCGCAGCCTGATCATATTCGCTATCATTGTCGCGATTGTCCTCGCTTTCGCTGTCAGCCCCTTGACCGCCTGCGCTTTTTTGACCGGTGGTATCCTCTCGGTCATTGCTGGCTACATCGGTATGTATGTCGCGACACGTGCCAACGCCCGTACAACCCAAGCGGCTACCAAAGGTATTGCCGGTGCACTCAGGGTTGCTTACCGTTCTGGTTTGACCATGGGTCTTGTAGTCGCTTCTTTGGGCTTGATGGGGCTCTCTCTTTGGGCGATCTTCTTCTTGGTCTTCCATGAGACCCCTGAGCCAGAAATCGTCGATGGCTTCGTGATGGGTGCGTCGTCTATCGCGCTTTTCGCTCGTGTTGGTGGCGGTATTTTTACCAAGGCTGCCGACGTTGGTGCCGACCTCGTCGGTAAGGTCGAAGCCGGTATCCCCGAAGATGATCCTCGCAACCCAGCCGTCATTGCCGATAACGTCGGAGATAACGTTGGTGACGTCGCTGGTATGGGCGCCGATCTCTACGAGTCTTATGCCGGTGCCATCTTGGCACCGATGGTTCTGGCTGTTGCTATGACATTCAGTGGCATCCTAACAGGCGAGAATGCAACAATCGCCCTGGTTGTACCTCTGGTGTTGGCAGCTGGTGGCATCATCGCTTCTGTTCTTGGACTCTTCGCAGTCAATACCGATGACGGTTCAAAAGTCCATAAAGCACTGAATCGCGGTACCTATCTGACATCAGGTTTGGTCTTTGTCATAATCCTTGCCGTGATGGTTTTCTGGCAGATGAGTACCGGTCTGGAGGCCATCTGGTTCTTCCTCTCTGCCGCTGCCGGTTTGGCTGCCGGTTTGGCCATCGGCAAGCTTACCGAGTACTATACCTCCTATCACTACAAACCAGTCAAGAAGATCGCTTTAGCCTCCGAGTCTGGTGCGGCCACTAATATCATTGAAGGACTGAGTACCGGTATGCTCTCAACTGTCCTCCCAACTCTTGTGTTGATCGCTGCCGTAGCCATAGCCTATCTGGCTGGCTCTCAGGTTGGCGGTATGGAATTCGGTGTCTATGGTATTGGTTTATCGGCATTGGGAATGCTCACCACCACAGCGACGATCGTCGGTGTCGATGCTTATGGACCGGTAGCTGATAATGCCGGCGGTATTGCTGAGATGGCCGGTTTGCCACATGAGATACGTGAGCGCACCGACCAACTGGATTCTGTGGGTAATACCACGGCAGCTGTCGCTAAGGGCTTCGCGGTTTCATCGGCGGCCTTAACCGCTCTGGCGTTGTTCGTGGCCTTTAAGACAAACCTAGATGCTGGTCTGGCTGCTAATCCTGCCGCGACACCATTGAATATCGACCTCGCCAATCCCTTTGTGATCATCGGTGTACTCATCGGTGCGATGATGCCCTTCTTCTTTGGAGCCATGACCATGGGCGCTGTCAGTCGTGCTGCCAACGCCATGATCATCGAGGTCCGTCGTCAATTCCGCGAAATCAAGGGCTTGCTCGCTGGGGAGCCTGATGTCGAGCCGGACACCAAGGCCTGCGTCTCCATCTCAACCAAGGCCGCACTCAGGGAGATGATGCTCCCTGGAATACTGGCCGTCGTTATACCGGTGATTCTGGGCATCCTCGATGTCAACATCCTGTCTGGATTCCTCGTTGGTGTTCTGTCTTCTGGTTTTCTGATGTCGGTGTACATGGCCAATACCGGTGGTGCTTGGGACAACGCTAAAAAATTCATTGAGACAGGTGAGCATGGCGGCAAAGGCTCAGAGGCACACAAGGCTGCAGTAGTCGGCGATACCATTGGTGATCCCTTCAAGGACACGTCAGGTCCTTCCATCAATATCCTCATCAAAGTCGTTACAGTCGTATCACTGGTGTTTGTACCCTTCTTTCTGTCTCTGGGAGGCGGCTTGCTTCACGGAGTGTTGTTCTAGACACAGGCTATCTGTTTTGTGAAAGCGTGGGATTGCAGACCTGCAATCCCACGCTATGTGACTCGGGTCATGACAGGGAGAACCGCATTCAAACATGATCAACGAAGACGACATCCGCAGAGTTCGTGAGGGCAATGATATCGTCCAGTTGATTGGCGAACGGCTCGTCCTCACACGACGAGGACGGGAATTCTGGGGTTGTTGCCCCTTTCATAACGAGAAGACGCCGTCTTTCAAGGTGGACCCCGCGTCACAACTCTATCATTGCTTCGGTTGTGGCGAAGGCGGAGATATCTTCAAATACCTGATCAAGACCGAGAACTTGGAATTTCCCGAAGCAGTTCGATATCTTGCCCAAAAGGCGAATATCGCAATCACGGATCAACAAGATGAAGCAGGTAAGGGCAAACGGACCCGTTTGTATGAGGTCTGCGAAAAAACTGCCGAATTCTACCACAGACAACTGATGCGTAGCCCTTCTCACCAAGCTGAGGTAGCTCGAACCTATCTGAGTAAGCGTGGTTTTGGCAAAGATGTACCCAAGGAGTGGATGCTCGGATTCGCCCCGGGTAACAATCGATTAGTCCGATATCTCTCAGAGCAGAAGTATACAGAAGATGAGATGCTTGAAGCCAATGTCGCATTGAAGGCCGAAAGCGGTAGCCTGAGGGATCGTTTCTACAATCGCATCATGTTCCCGATCCGTGACCTGCAAGGTAGGACCATTGCCTTTGGAGGCAGGATCATTGATAAGGGTGAACCGAAATACATCAATACCGCTGAATCCAAGTTGTTTAAAAAACGTGAGCAGCTCTTTGCAATAGATAAAGCCAAAGCTGCAATCACTTCCAACGGTACAGCCGTCGTAGTCGAAGGCTATACAGATACCATTGCCTTACATATGGTTGGATTCAACAATACCGTTGCGACTCTGGGTACTGCCCTCACTGCTCAACACCTGAAGCTCCTGACTCGTTTCGCTCAGCGTGTCATCTATCTTTTCGATGGTGACGAAGCCGGGAAACGGGCGGCCGACAAGGCATCTGAATTGATAGGAGCCCTGATTACTCCGGAAGCAGGACCTCGGCGTGTTGATCTGTTCGTTGCTGTATTGCCCCAAGGCGATGATCCAGCAGACTTCTGTGCTAAGAGAGGTCAAGGGGCACTGCAGGAGGTTTTCGACTCCGCGCAACCATTACTGCGTTTCGCATTGGATAGAAAACTTGGGCGTTGGGATTTGTCGGTACCAGAGCAACGGGCCAAGGCGCTTGATGAGGCGGTGCGTCTTTTGCTTCCAGTTAGCGAATCACTGCTGGTCACAGATTATCTCAACTACCTGGCAGACAGGTTCTTGGTTGATTATCAGACTGTCAATGCTGTCCTACAAAAAGCAAAGAAGTCGAAGGGCGAGCAAAGCTCTCCGCTAACTGAGCAGACTTTACTCGCAGAATCAGGCAAAGTGCCGTTAGACAAGCTCTCCCGTCTGGAACGCGAGCTGCTAATTCTGTACATCAATCAACCGCCTCTGCGTGCAATCCTGCGGCAGGGATTCACAGCGGTATCTTGGACGCACACCCTGCATGCGGATATCGCTGAGAAACTCCAATTGATGGACACTACCTCTAGTGCTCAGTCAATGATCAGTTCGCTGGCATTCCAGATTCCCGAGGCGATAGCCGTGATAAGTGGCTCTAAACTCGACGATTATGGCGAAGATGTTGAGGAAGTTGCCCATCTTCTCTTGTTCTCTCACAAAGAAGAGCAGCTCTTGCAGGCGATTCGCACTAAAAACGCTGAATTGCGGATAACTGATCGCGAGGGACGAGATGACGATATATTGTTTGCGCAGACAGCAGAGTTACAACGGCAACTCAGCGAGTTGCGTAAGAAGTATAATGAGTCGCGCAGATAACTGTAACCTCAGATTAAGCCACTTACATAAATCAGTGACACTAGATATACTATAGGGCTTTGCAGCAACGAGAAAGGATTATCGTGACAGAGAATCCCCAGAACCGATTATCTACAGAGATTGAGATGCTTGAGCCTGAATTGATGAAACTGATCAAGCAATACAAGCGATCAGGCTCGATAACCGAAGAGGAAACCCAGGCGTTCTTTGCTGAATATGATATTTCAGATAAGCAATATCGAGCAGTTTATGAATTCCTCAAGCAAGAGCAGATTACTGTCATCACAGATGAGGAAGAGCCTGATCTGGACATCGTTGTCGACGTCGGCAGGGTAGCAGTGCTTGACGAAAGTGATGATGATGTCGTGGAATTAAGCGACGATGAATTACTGGATGGTATCCCTGACGATGAATTGAAATCCGCTGAAGCAGTGGATGTGATCCTACCCAAGGTAACTGCTCGCTCATCGAAGGGCGCAAAGAAACGCAGTACCACAGATTCATCAGTTGCCATGCTCACGGGTGACCCCGTGCGGATGTATCTCAAGGAGATTGGTAAGGTCGCCTTGCTCACCGCAGCCGAGGAGATCGATCTGGCGATGAAGATCGAGGCAGGATTGGAAGCCACTCGCCAGCTTGAGGAGGCATATGATGATAAGGTGGAGCTGGAAAGACGTGAGATGAGGCGCCTGACCCGTATCGAACAAGTAGGTCTTGACGCCAAACAACAGTTGATAGAGGCTAACCTGCGCCTCGTCGTCTCCATTGCCAAGCGTTACATGGGGCGTGGCATGCTCTTCTTAGATCTGATCCAAGAGGGGAATCTCGGTTTGATCAGGGCTGTGGAGAAGTTCGATTATACCAAGGGATTCAAGTTCTCGACCTATGCGACTTGGTGGATACGTCAGGCAATTACCCGAGCGATAGCTGATCAGGCTCGAACTATACGCATCCCCGTGCATATGGTGGAGACCATCAATAAGCTCGTTCGCATCCAAAGGCAGTTGTTACAGGAGCTCGGCCGAGAGCCAACTCCCGAAGAAGTTGGTGAACGAATGGGGATGTCAGCAGAGCGCATTCGCGAGATACAGAAGATCTCACAGGAGCCTGTTTCGTTGGAAACGCCGATAGGCGAAGAAGAGGATAGCCAATTAGGCGATTTCCTCGAGGATAGCTCTGCGGTGGTGCCACCCGATGCTGCTAGTTTCTCGATGTTGCAAGGTCAGCTCAGCAAGGTCTTGGACAGCCTTGCAGAACGTGAGCGCAAAGTGATATCGTTACGCTTCGGGTTGGAAGATGGGCACCCTCGTACATTAGAAGAAGTTGGGCGTGAGTTCGGGGTTACTCGAGAGCGCATCAGGCAGATCGAGAGTAAGACCTTGGCCAAACTGCGTCATCCCTCACGTTCGAGTAAATTGAAGGATTATCTGGAGGAGTAGGAGCATGGCAGAAACAAGTACAGAGACTGTTACAGCAAGCACAGAGGAGAACGGGGCTGAGGAATGCGATAATCAGTGTTCCAGTTGTGGTAGTGAATGTGGCAGCAGGAAAGAGCCGCAGGATCTCAAAGCCAAGTTGCATCCTCAATCCAGCGTCAAACACAGTATCGCAGTTGTCAGCGGTAAAGGCGGCGTTGGTAAAACCCTCTTGACATCGCTACTGGCTTCAGCGATTAGGAAGCAAGGGTGTAGTGTAGGCATTCTGGACGCTGATATCACTGGTCCTTCAATCCCGAGGGTCTTTGGCATCGACGAGAAATTACGCCCGACCGAACTAGGTATCCTTCCTTCAGTTTCTGAAGGTGGCGTCCAAGTGGTATCAACTAATCTGATCTTACCTGAAGAAACAACTCCTGTACTATGGAGAGGTCCAATCATCGCTGGAGTAGTCAAACAGTTCTACAGTGAGGTTATCTGGGGTGATTTAGATTACCTGCTCATCGATATGCCTCCTGGGACGGGAGACGTTCCCTTAACGGTTTATCAATCACTTCCGATTGATGGCATTGTCATAGTCACTGCTCCGCAGGACCTTGTTTCGATGATAGTTGGCAAAGCGATTAATATGGCAGACATGATGGGGATTCCTGTGCTCGGCATCGTGGAGAACATGTCATATTTTGAATGTCCTGATTGCCATGAGAAGCATAGTATCTTCGGTGTCAGCAAGATCAAGGAGATCTCCGAGGAATACGGGATAGATCTAGTCGCCCAGATTCCAATTGTAGCGAACATCGCCTCTGTGATGGATTCTGGCTCGATTGAGGCTATCAAAGTAGATTCCTTGGATGAGTTCGTCAAGGCTCTTCAGCAAAAGGTTGAATAGCTTTCCTCAGGCGATATCTGGACGATTGGTTCTGCCATCTGAAGATATTGGCTTAATTCGGGTTTTGTTCTCGGAAGTTTTGAGGTAGAATCGCATACTGCATGCTTGGGCCCGTAGCTCAATGGTGGAGCAGGGGACTCATAATCCCTTGGTTGCAGGTTCGAATCCTGCCGGGCCCACCATTAGGATATGCTATACTGGCAAACTGCGTTTCAGCTCCATTCCTCGGTAGCTCAATGGCAGAGCAATCGGCTGTTAACCGATTTGTTGTAGGTTCGAGTCCTACCCGGGGAGCCAATGATCATCACGGGACCCGCGCCAAGCGTGGGTCCTGATATTGTCTGGTTGGAGAGAGGGTCTTGCGTTCTCTCGTCCGTTTGTCTCAACGCGAGAATCAGGTTCCTCATTGACTATGCTGGCGTACGCTGGTAAAGTAGTCCCTTGCGTTATTTACTGATTATCACATCATCGAAGGGTTTTCAATGTACGCGATAGTTATCACAGGTGGGAAACAATACCGCGTCAGCGAGAATGACGTAATCGAAGTAGAGAAACTCAATGCTGAGCCCGGAGCGACAGTAGAGCTCAGCGTGGCGTTTATCGCTGATGGTACCAATATCATCGCGGATTCGGCAGCTCTGGAATCAACGAAGGTATTCGCTACTGTTGAGGAGCATTTCAAGGGCGTGAAGGCTCTGGTCTTCAAGTTCCAGAAACGCAAGGGGTATAAGCGCACGCGTGGACACCGTCAGGAGCTCACTCGTTTGCACATAGACGAGATCAGCCTCAACGGTAAGCAGAGTAAGAAAGCTACCGTGAAAGCCGACGAGAAGCCCGCGAAAGCAGAAGAAAAAGCGGCTTTGACAAAGGAAACCGAACCGGCCAAGAAAGCCAAGTCGGCAACGAAGAGCGAATCAACTGCAAAGGTGACTGCTGTCAAGAAATCTGCGAAGTCTGAAGAAGACAACGCGAAATCTGTAGCAAAGGCCAACAAGACAAAGCCCAAGGTTGATAAGACTGTTGTGGAGGCTGTGGTCGACGGCGCATCCGCAGAGCAGGCTGTCGAACCTGAGCGGACTGCTGAATAACAGACTGTTGTATCTAGGGAGTATGGAAGATGGCACATAAGAAAGGTCTCGGTTCAAGCCGAAACGGACGTGATTCAAGGGCTCAGCGACTGGGCGTCAAGCGTTTTGCCGGTGAAACTGTCACCACGGGTAATATCATCGTTCGTCAGAGAGGCACTCATATTCATCCTGGTGAGAATGTAGGACGTGGCAGTGACGACACGTTGTTCGCCCTGAAAGATGGCGTACTGGAGTTCACACATGGTGACAAGCGAAAGGTGCATGTGCGACCAATCCAGGCTTAATGGGCCTTTCTCCGCACCATCAAGATGTTATCTCAAGCCCTCTGTCTACTATCAACAGACAGAGGGCTTTTTGTGAAAAGAGCGATAGATGTTCATAGATCAGGTTCGTATACATATTAAGGCCGGAGACGGCGGTGCCGGCTGTATGTCCTTCCGACGCGAAGCGCACGTACCCAAGGGTGGTCCTGACGGCGGTGACGGCGGTAGCGGCGGTGATGTCATTGTCGTAGCAGATTCTGGGATCTCCTCTCTCATCGAGTATCGATTCAAGCATCATTTCAAAGCTTCACGCGGTACACATGGAAAAGGTTCTCGGATGCACGGAGCGGCAGGAGAGGACTTGATCCTGCGAGTTCCCGTGGGGACTCAGATCCGCGAATACGATGAGGAAGCCAAAAAAACGGGCACCTTGATTGCCGACCTCACACATCATGGCGAAAGGGCAATCGTCGCCAAAGGCGGTGAGGGTGGGCTGGGTAATATACATTTCGTAACTCCCACACGTCGCGCACCTGCCTTTGCCGAATTGGGAGAGCCGGCGGAAGAGCGTTGGATAGAGCTCGAGATGAAGCTGTTGGCCGATGCGGCTTTGGTCGGTCTGCCCTCTGTTGGTAAATCCTCGTTGATCGCGCGAATGAGTGCTGCTCGTCCAAAGATCGCAGATTATCCCTTCACCACATTGGTACCTAATCTGGGGATGGTTGCCTCGGGCGATCACAGTTTCGTAGTTGCCGACATACCTGGTTTAATCGAGGGGGCAGCACAAGGGAAGGGTCTCGGTCACGATTTCCTCAGACACATCGAGAGAACTGCGCTAATCTTGCATGTGTTGGATGCAGCAGGCTCTTATGAAGAACGCGATCTCATCAACGACTATCAGATGATCAATAATGAACTTGAACTCTATGCAAGCGATCTGGCAGATCGGCCACAGGTCGTGATAATCAATAAGATCGATATGCCAGACACCGAAAAAAGAGTGCGGAACTTTGAATCGTATCTACAACGACAGGCACTGGAAAGAACAGCTGGGGATGAATACAGCCCCCAGTATCAGAAGCCGGAGGTTTTCAAAGTCTCAGCTCTGACAGGAAGCGGTATGGATGCGCTGATCGCTGCCGTGGCGGAAAAAGTACACAAGATCAGAACAGACGCTATCGGCTCTGAGCAACAGTCTGACATCCAGTATGATCAGATCTGGGAACATCAGCGAAAAGCCCAGGATCGACAGTTCAGTGTCCGGAATCTGGGTGGTGGAGTGTTTTGCGTTGAAGGTAAAGCAGTCGAGAGGATGGTCATCCAGACTGAATGGGATAATGAAGAAGCAGTTGACTACCTGCAACGACGACTGGAGCGAATGGGTGTCGAGAAAGCTCTCATAGCTGCTGGCGCAAGAACCGGTGACGAGATACGCATACTGGCTCGAGCGTTTGCCTTTGAGAGCGTTCAGGATGGTTATGGAAGCGGAAAGATCGATATAGAGGTACCTGGCGTCGATGCTGCAGGAATAGAGGTCGAACAAGGGATGGGCGAGGATGATCGCGAAAAATGAACTCATAGCTCAAAATGAACTTGTGGCTCGTCGTGTCGTTATCAAGATCGGTTCTTCTACATTAACTGACACAGACGGGAAGATGGATACTGCCTATATCGAGGGACTGGCACAACAGGTCAGAAACCTGCTCGACAGGGGGGTTCAGGTCCTGATTGTCTCCTCAGCTGCTATCGTCGCAGGTTTAGAGGCATTGAAACTTCCGCCTGCTCGTCCAAAATCGATACCGTTGCTACAAGCTGCAGCCTCTGTTGGTCAGATAGAGCTGATGAAATCCTATTATCGCGCATTTTCAGCCAATAACATCCAAATAGGTCAGGTGTTGTTGACGCGTAATGATACGAGCAGTCGGAATTCGTATCTTCATGCGCGTGATACCTTGGAAAAACTCCTTGAACTTGGTGTAGTGCCACTGATCAACGAAAATGATACGGTCGCAATTGATGAGATCAGGTTTGGCGATAACGACAGATTGGCAGCCCAGGTTGCCATTTTGGTAAAAGCTGACTTAGTGATACTGTTAAGTGATATTGAAGGGTTGTATACAGCTGATCCGAGAATCGATGAGGACGCTCAACTGTTACAATCCATCGGCTCATTCACCGAGGAGATTATTCTATCTGCTGGTGACGCAGGAAGTGATCGGGGAAGTGGGGGAATGGTGACAAAGATCGAGGCGGCCAGGATGTTGATGGCGGCCGGCATTCCCATGGTGATTTGCGAGGGACATGGTAATAATGTGATCTGTGATGTTGCCTGCGGCAAATTGGTTGGTACTCGTTTCGCAGCAACTAACGGTAAGGGGCAAGCCCATGCCCGTAAATTATGGATGGCATTAAGTGGTACGGTCAAAGGTTCTGTCACTGTCGATGATGGCGCTGTAACGGCACTCCGCGAAAATGGTGGATCGCTGCTACCAGTTGGAGTCATTGGGATGGAGGGGAAATTCGTCAAAGGTGAGGCTATCAATATCCGTACATTAGGCGGGTTCCTTATCGGCCGTGGACTGAGCAATTATGCATCCGAAGAGCTTAAGTTGGCCGCGGGCAAGAAGAGCTATGAGATAGCAGATGATGATTACATTGGGCATCTGGCGAATATCGAAGTTATTCATCGTGACCAGATGGTGATCTTCTAGGTAACGTCACCAGCTTCGATATCAGCAAGGTTATTGTATTGTCTTATACTTACCAGAGAACTGAATGTACGGGGGAGGTTGATGTGGAAGAGACCGATGAAGTCCAAAACAGCGCAGAGAGGCTCAGCGAGGTTGCTGTAAAAGCGCGTCAGGCACGGACGGCAGCTTATGCCCTAGCTAAACTCGAGGCTGCTACCAGGGCTGCGGCGCTTGAATCCCTTGCCCGTGCCTTGATCAAGAATCAAGACTATCTCGTAGCAGAAAACGCTATTGACGTCTCCCGGGCCCGTGAGAAGGGGATAGCGGCAGCTTTGATTGATCGCTTACTGCTGACATCTGAGCGGATTGAAGACATCGCTTCTGCCTTGAAGGTTCTGGGAAAAGCCAGCGACCCCATAGGTATGATTACCGAAGGCAGGACTCTATACAATGGAATCCAACTAAGGCGCATGCAGGTTCCACTCGGAGTCGTGGCAATGATCTATGAGGCACGACCCAATGTTACCGCCGACGCTGCTGGTCTATGTTTGAAAACGGCGAATGCCTGCATACTACGCGGCGGATCATTAGCCAACAACTCGAACATCGCCATGACGAAGGTGTTATACGAAGCCGGAATGGCCGCGGGGCTACCTCAACACTGGCTCCAGTCAATTGAGACTCTAGATCGTTCGGCGACCACTGAACTGATGCAATCACACGGTCTGATCGATGTTCTGATTCCACGGGGCAGTGCATCTTTGATTCGAAGCTGCGTTGAGAACGCAAAGGTTCCTGTAATCGAAACAGGTGAAGGCAACTGCCATATCTACATCCATCAAGCAGCGAATCCTGATATCATCGTACCTATCATCATCAATGCGAAAACTCAACGCCCAGGAGTCTGTAATGCGGCGGAATCCTTGCTGATCGACGATTGTGTCGCTGAGGAGCTTTTACCTGATGTCATGAAGGCTCTCATTGCCGCTGATGTCAGGCTACATGTCGACGAACACGCCTTGACCATAGCTCAATCCACACAGTCCATTGATCAGACAATGGTTGTGGTTGCGACTGAGGAGGATTGGGGGAGAGAGTATCTTTCATTGGACATCTCAATAGCCTGTGTCAAGGGTATCGAGCAGGCAATTGACCATATCAATATTTACAGCAGCCATCATTCTGAGGCGATACTCAGTCAAGACTACTCTGCTGTCAACCGTTTCCTGCTAGAGGTTGATTCAGCTGCGGTTTACGCCAATGCTTCAACACGCTTCACCGATGGGGGAGAATTCGGTCTAGGAGCCGAGATTGGGATATCCACTCAGAAGTTGCATGCGCGCGGACCAATGGGACTTACGGCTTTGACTTCAACTAAGTTCATACTGGAAGGTGAAGGACAGATCAGGTGAACTCGGGATCTATGATATTCGCTGGTCAGGAACAATTGTTCAGTCAAGCTGATAAGCCGATACGCCTAGGACTACTGGGTGGGACGTTCGATCCCGTGCACTTTGGGCATCTACTATTAGCGGAACAGGCCTACCAGCAATTCGATCTCGATGCTGTACTCTTTGTTCCAACCGGACAACCTGTGAGGAAGCTGGAAACAGTGCTTTCAAGCACAGGAGATCGTTATGAGATGCTAGTGATAGCCACTAGCTCTAATCCACACTTCTTTGTCAGCCGTATTGAGATGGATAGACCGGGTATCACCTATACTATCGACACGGTGCGAGCGATGAAAGCAGTTTGGGGTGATGAAGTCGAGTTGTTCTTCATCACAGGAATCGATGCAACCTACGATCTTGGAACCTGGAAAGAAGCAAGCAGCCTGGCGAGTATGGTCACAGTGCTGAGTGCCAATCGTGGTGGAGTTGATGAGGAGAATCTGGTCAAGACCCATGTCGAAGTGGGCTTTAAGGTGTTGACCTTCACGATACCAGCTCTGGAGATCTCCTCGCAACATATCCGAGCCAGCTTGGAATCGGGTGGTTCGGTCCGATATCTGTTGCCCGAAGCGGTTTTAGAATATATCACCAATCGCGGATTGTATGTATCTGAAGTCAAAGAAGAACACTTGCGCAGGTATAGTCGATGAATCTGGATTGGGATGCCACGTACCGTCAGGCTCGAAAGAAACTGGAGGATCGACTATCTGACTATAGGTTGCTGCATTCGATCAGTGTTTCAGATGTCGCGGCCATGATGGCCGATCGTTATGGTGTTGATGTTGAGAAGGCTCGGATTGCTGGCCTGCTACACGATTGGGATAAGAACCTCACAGATGAGGAATTATTGACACGTGCCAAACGCTTTAAGATAGAGCTGGTGTCAGCAGGGGAAGATATGGCTGCATTGCTACATGCTCAAACGGGTGCGACTGCGGTCGCATTGGAGTTCCCCGACCTGCCCTTAGATGTCATCCAGGCCATCGCTCGACACACCTCGGCCGCGCCTGACATGACTGATCTTGATATGATCATCTATATTGCCGACATGATTGAGCCCTTACGATCGCAAGGAAACCTGACTCCATTGCGCACGATTGTTGGAAAAGTACCCTTGGATTATCTGTTCTTGAAATCATTTGAGATGACGATGGAGCACCTGATACGGCGCCATCGATTCATCCACCCGGATTCACTCAAGGTCTGGAACAGTTGTATTATGCGTGAACGACACTGATGAAAGAGGTAGCATGGAAGAATCAATGACGTCGAGAGATATGGCTTTAATTGCTGCGAGGGCAGCCGATGAGAAGAAAGCCACAGACATCGTTGTCCAAGAAGTACGCGAGGCTTTGATTATCACCGATTACTTCGTGATAGTGACAGGCGCAAACAATCGTCAAGTTGATGCGATCACTGAAGCTGTAGAAGATGCTCTACGTTTAGAGGCAAACGTTAAACCGATTGGTCGTGAAGGCCAAGATGATTTGACGTGGGTGCTTTTGGATTATGGTGATTTCGTCGTGCACATATTCCAACCTGAATTAAGAGAGTTCTATCGTCTGGAAACGCTCTGGAACGATGTACCTCTATTAGACTTAACCGAGATCGGCATCAGCGATCAGGTCTATTCCGAGCGCATCTCAAAATCTCTGGGCTTATAACGTCATCAGTGCTGTTCTGTTGGACAATCGTCCTTCAAAGCGATGGTGCCAGAACCAATCTCGAAGAAATGCAGATCCCTACCGTAGCGTACCGCATTTTCACCAAATCTGTTCTTGACCTTATCGGTAGCTTCAACCAAGGAACGCTTATGTGATTTATTGGGCTGATCAGATGTCGATTCGATCCCAGGGCAGATGCTCTGCTCTGGGATAGTGAAAAGCGATAGCTGCTCAGGACGTGCCTCAAAGGAAGATACTCCGACACCGATCAATCGCACCTCCTGTCCTGCTTGCCAGACCTCTCCGATTAACTCGCAGATAACAGGTGCGAAATCCTGCTCATCATCAACAGCATGATCAAGCGTCTTTCGCGCAGTCCTAACGGAAAGATCATCAAAGCGCACCTTGAGAGTAAGGGTGTAACCTCTCAGTTGCTTGCGTCGCAAGCGTCTGCCTACTTTCACGCAGAGCATGATCACTGCCTGCCTGATCTCTGATATATCGACGAGATTGACAGAGAAGGTCATCTCATTCGATACTGACTTAGTGATAGCCTCATCGATAACCTCAGAGCTCTCCAACCCCTGACAGCGACTCAAAATCAGTTCGGTGTTCTTTCCAAACACGGATACGAGAACTGATTGTTCGGTTTGGGCAAGCTGCCCCAGAGTTCGTATGCCAAGCTCGTGCAGCTGTTTTTCGGCTTTAACGCCGATGCCGGAGAGCTTCCTTATCGGGAGTGGTCGCAAGAAATCGGATTCACAGCCCGGGTAGACGATGGTTAGACCCTCGGGTTTATCGATATCAGACGCGATCTTCGCAACACTTTTACTGGTCCCAAGGCCTATCGAACAACTGATACCAAGTTCGCGTACCTTCTTCTGGATACGATTGGCCACAACTATCGGGTGTTCATTCGCGAAGCGACCGGGAGAGATGTCAATAAAAGCCTCATCGATCGAGACTTGTTCCAGATAAGGGGATTCATCAGCTAATATCATCATCACCGCGGTGGACATCTCTTGATAGCGGACATGATTTCCGCGAGCCCAGATGGCCTGAGGACAAAGTCGAGCAGCCTGAGCTGACGGCATTGCGGAATGCACACCAAAAGCCCTGGCTTCATAGGAGCAGGTTGAGACAACCCCTCTGCGGGTTTTATCGCCACCAACTATCACCGGCTTGTTCTTCCACTCAGGATGGTCAAGTTGTTCAACTGAGGCAAAGAATGCGTCGAGATCGACAAGAGCTATAGCCTTACCAAGCCACGGTGGAAGGTTCGCTATTCCACCACCAGACTTGATTTCAGCCGCTGATATAAATCCACCTACACCTTTGAGTTCAACCGGGAATTGGATTCTACTCATATCGTGAGAGTCATACGTTGCAAGGAATCTTTTAAAGTCATCGTTCATGTGGCGAGTGTAACATATGGCGAACTGGTGTTCGATAGTTGCAAGAAGATATTCAATCCTTGTTGCGTAGATTGATGTCGAATTGTATTAATTCCCAGCCTCCGGTAGCTGCTTTCTACCTCAAGGAACACCCGTCTTCATTAGAAGTGTAGTATGATTTCCAATGAGAGTTTTCACCGGAATCTGTAGCACTTCTTAGATTACTATATCTGAATACTCGTACATTCGTTTTGCTCTTTGCGATGAGGATCTGTGAAGTATTCTTGACACTAGTATCGGTAGGACATAGATGATGACACCGCAAGAAGAAGGCCAGAAACCGCTATTCATCGCTGAGGTCCGCAGACACCAGGAACGCTACGAGAAGTTAATCCAATTCACCAGCTCTTCGACCAAGGCTGCTGCAGTCATGTTGTTGGCTGCTATAGCGGCGTTGATTATCGCAAACACGGACTTACATTTTGGATTTTCGGAATTCTGGAACACCGAGATCGGTTTTTCCTTCGGTGAATTCCAGCGCGATATGACGCTGTCTCATATCATCAACGATATCTTGATGGCGGTGTTCTTCCTGCTTGTTGGTTTAGAGATCAAATACGAGATGACGGTTGGGGAGCTAACGAATATCCGTCAAGCTTTGTTGCCAATCGTTGCTGCCTTCGGTGGCGTGATCTTCCCAATCCTGATATACACAGCCTTTAATGCCGACAATCCATTGACATCGCATGGTTGGGGTGTGCCTACGGCAACAGACATCGCTTTCGTGTTGGGGATCATGTCGCTTCTGGGTAGTCGCGTTCCAAACGGCTTAAAGGTCTTTGTGACAACCCTCGCTGTAGCCGATGACATCATCGCGATACTGATCATCGCGGAATTCTATGGCCATAGCCCATCGATCCTTTGGTTGCTTGCAGTTGCTGTTGTCACCGTCTCATTAGTGTTGTTAAATCGTAATTATGTGTACTCTCTTGCTCCTTATATTGTTCTTGGAATTGTCTTATGGTATTGCGTCTTCATGTCAGGAGTGCATTCCACTATTGCAGGCGTGATCCTGGCCTTCACCATCCCTTCCGGCTCCAGGGTCAATTTCTCCAGCTTCATAGACTGGACTGACAGAAAGGTCAAGGCTACCAGCGCGATGTTCGATTCAAGTGCCCCTGTTATCGGACAACATGTCTGCCTGGATACTGCTACCACTTTGAGCAATATAGCGCGTCAGGCTGTACCCCCCGCGAAGCGCTTGGAGCATATGCTGTATCCTTGGGTCTATTTTGCCATCCTGCCCTTGTTCGCATTGACTAATGCTGGCGTACGATTAATCGATGGAGGAATGGGAGACTTCTTGCATGATCCAGCATTGCCAGGGATCCTCTTTGGATTATTACTTGGAAAGCCGATCGGTATCGTCTCCTTTAGTTTCCTGGTGACTAAGTTCAAATTTGCCAGTCTGCCAGAGAATGTGAATTGGATGCATATGATTGGTGGCGGGATTTTAGGTGGAGTTGGCTTCACCATGGCGATCTTCGTCGCTAATCTTGCTTTTGATTCACACGAAGTCGTGACAACAGCCAAACTGGCTATCCTACTCGCTTCAGCTTTGGCTGGATTGATTGGATTTTTGTTCCTTTGGCAGCAGGCTCGAAAGGCGAAACAGCTCGCCATGCAGCTAATCCAAGATGAAGCTGAGCAGTCTATTGACAGATCATGATGTCTTGTCTCGGCATGTCCTATATGCCGACAATCTTTGGTTCATCACCATCATAAGCTTTAGAAATGAGGACAGGACACGATAATCGTGTCCTGCTCCAAGTGATTCAATCGCCCGCGACTCCATCGCGAGGTTCGAGAGGGAAGCCTATTTATTGCCTTCAGCCCGGGCAGCCTGATACTCAGCGACCAGCTTCTTGGCTACATCGCCGGGAACCTCTTCGTAGCCCTCGATCTCCAGTTCAAATGTACCAACACCACGGGTCAGAGAACGCAGGTCTCGCGCGTATGTCACTACCTCAGCATAGGGTACTCGTGCTTTGATCACAGGTCGACCCCTGTCATCTGAGTCAGTGCCGGTCACCCGTCCTCTGCGAGTGGAGAAATCTCCCATGATTGTGCCATTGTATTCTTCATCGACAGTCACCTCGATGTTCGCCATTGGTTCCAACAGATATGGTTCAGCCTTTTCACAGCAGGCTCTGAAGGCTAGACGACCTGCCAGCTTGAATGCCATCTCGTTGGAATCGACGCTATGGTATGAACCATCATAGACGGCAGCCTTCACATCCACCATCGGATAACCGGCCAGATATCCTTCAACCATTGCGTCTTTGATGCCTTTATCAACAGCTGGGATGAAACTGCGTGGGATCTTTCCGCCGACGATCTCATCGACGAATTCATAGCCGGCGCCGGGATTGGGTTCCAAGCGCACCCAACAATCGCCAAATTGCCCAGCTCCACCTGTCTGTTTCTTATGACGACCTTGGGCCTGAGAGATCCTGCGGATAGTCTCACGATAGGGGACCCTGACCTCAAGTAGCTTAGCCTCGACACCAGTGCGCTCCTTGAGGCGCGACAACAGTAGACTCACGGAACCTTCACCCAGTGTCGTCAGGATAGTCTGATGAGTTTCCTCTTCACGATGTAGCGTGATGCAGGGATCGACATCAGCGGATTTAGCCAAGAAGTCCCCAAGCTTATCCTCGTCTTTCTTGTTGACGGCCTCGATTGCAACCGGATACAACGGCTTTGGGAACGGCAAGGGTGCGATAGCCAGTATTCCTGAGGTTGAGAAGGTGTCGCCAGTATGAGCTTCTGATAACTTGGGAATGACCACGATATCGCCAGCTTTGGCTGACTTGACATCGGTTGTCTCCTTGCCGGTCATCACATAGATGTGAGCGATGCGTTCTTTTTTACCCGAAGTGGCATTGATCAACTCCTGTCCGGGCTCGATGACGCCGCTGATGACTTTGACAAAACTCAGGCGGCCGACGAAAGCATCCGATAATGTCTTGAAGATGAAGAAAGCCGGCTCGCCGCTCTCATCGATACCGACTGTCTCACCATTAGCCAAAGCAATGGGTCCGTGAGCGTCAGGAGCTGGGAAGTAGGTGACAATATCGTCCATCAGGTTTTTGATGCCCTGTCCGATGATGGTGCTGCCAACGAAA
>JAAYYH010000128.1 GCA_012515495.1 Coriobacteriaceae bacterium
ATTCATTCCTGCGCAATGACTCAAGATCAAGCATCAGAAAACCGATATCTGGGTGTTGATCCAGTAGAGACACAATCTCATGACCGTCATTTGCGATCACGACAGTCTCCGCCGGTAGCAGCCTCTTGATCTGATCAGAGCTTGCATTTGAATCGCTGGCAACCAAGAACTCTTTAGCCATAATACTCCCGCAATCCTGTATTCCGCGAACATTGACTAAGCTCGAGAGCGAAAATCACAGCTTAACAGTTTTCATCGATGATTACTCGTTTTGGATTCCTTATCCTTATTCAAGGTCTTGTCAGCTTAGTTTTGCGACTTCAGTGCTTTGAGTATCATCTGGGTTTGCCCGCGATAATCAATCGGGTTAGAATTAGAGAATCTCCGAACAGATGGGATTTCCATATGCCAAGAATAAAATCGGTCTCCATTCGAGTGGCACAGCCTGATGATGCTCAGGCCATACTCGATATCTATGCGCCCTATATCAGGGATACAGTCATCACATTCACCTCTAAGATCCCCACAATCTTAGAGATCTCCAACAAGATGACCTCTATCAAAGAGCGGTATCCTTACCTTGTCTGCGCCATCGATGATTGCGTGGTCGGTTTCGCCTACGCAGGTTCGGTTCGGCCTCATGAAGCTTATATTTGGAACAGCGAGCTTTCCATCTATGTCGATCCTAAATACCATGGCCGTGGCATAGCAACTGCCTTGTATACAGCCCTGCTTTCGATTCTCAAGGCACAGGGATTCTGCAATCTCTACGCGGTCATCACCCTACCCAATGATGCCAGTATCGCGCTTCACAAGCACTTTGGATTCACAGAACTGGGGGTCCATGAAGCCTGTGGCTATAAACTCGGAGCTTGGCGCGATGTCTTATGGATGATTCATCGCATACAAGGCTGTGCCGACCCTGAACTCGGACCACCAAGAACACTGGAAAGCCTCAACCAAAATGACATTGATACGGCTTGCGCTACCGCGACCGCATTGCTGAGTGGAGCTCAATCATGAGTCTTGCGAACAGGGATCTCACAAACATCAGTCAGAAATCGTCAGATCCCGAGGATTCTGCCTCCAGGAAAACTGGGACAGTCAGAAACATCGATACCTTTGCGGCTCCAACACCAGTTAAAACTGGAGTGGATACACCATTGCCACACGGTATAGTGGTGGGTAACGCTGAAGATGAACGTGCCGGTACTGGTTGCACCGTCTTGCTTTGCCCAAAGGGTGGCACTGGCGCTGTTGCCGTTCGTGGTGGTGCTCCAGCAACGCTAGAAACCGATCTGTTGCGTCCGGAGAATATGGTTCAAACCATCAACGCCATCGTCTTGAGCGGTGGAAGTGCTTATGGACTTGATGCCTCATCAGGCGTGATGCGCTATCTGGAGGAGCGCAAGATCGGCTTCTGTTTTAAGGATATATATGTACCGATAGTCTGTGCTGCATCACTTTTCGATTTAACTGTGGGCGACTCATCGATACGCCCCAACCCAGAGATGGGTTATAATGCCTGCGAGAGCGCTTTCTCTGACCACATCTGTGTTGGCAGTGTGGGCGCCGGATGTGGTGCCAGTGTGGGCAAGTTGCTAGGTGAACGATACGCGATGAAAGGTGGTCTTGGGGCCGCGGGCATCTCTATGGCAGATGGTCTTGTGATCAGTGCTTTTGTGGCAGTGAATGCTGTTGGCACTGTCATCCATCGTGAGAGTTCGATCCCCTTAGCTGGTGTACTCGATCCAACAACTGACGGACGCTCCATCTTGACGGATCGCGTAACCATCGAAAGGCTGGCGAGCGGGGTAGATACCTCATCTGGTGGTAACACCACCATAGGCTGCGTGGTAACAAGCGCAATCCTGAACAAGGCAGAAGCCACGAGGATCGCCTCAGTAGTCCACGATGCTTTCGCGCGGGCGATCGATCCGGTCCATACCTCAAATGATGGCGATACGGTTTTTGTCCTTTGCACCAATGACATTTCGGCTAACCCAGACACGGTGGGTGTCTATGCGACAGATGTAATGGAACAAGCTATCTACAATGCCGTATTAAGCGCAAAGGGGGGATACGACCTCAAGGCAGCAGTGGATCTGCTGTAAGGAGAACGGAGACACCTGACAGGGTTACGGTCTTGACACATTGAGCGAAACAAGGAGGAGAGCCACGGTGCCGAGAATTACATGGACCAACGGTTATATCCGCGACGATGATGCAGCTATCTATTATGAAGTCCACCAAAGCACACAAGAAGAAGCACCATTTTTATTGTTACTACATGGTAACTGCGAGGATATGCAGATATTCAAGGGCAGATTCGAGCATCTGCTCCCCTATTACACTGTGATTACCGTAGACACAAGAGGACACGGGAAATCATCCAGAGGAGAAAAGCCTCTATCTTACGAATTGTTTGCAAATGACCTGTTCACACTGGTCAACAAGCTTCAAATTGGCAATTTCCTGTTATTGGGGTTCTCTGATGGAGCGAATACCGCGCTCCAGTTCGCGATCGATCATCAGGAGAGACTGGCAGCGTTGATATTGGTTGGTGGAAACCTCAACCCCGAAGGCTTTACGTCGGGTTCAAAGCGTTCGATCCAACTGAGCCTTGCGCAGAACAGTCTGAAGGGAACCTTCTCCAAATGCGCCAAAGAGCGCAGGGAGTTTGTAGAATTAATGTTGAATCATCCACATGTCGAGCCTGAACAATTAACTCTGGTCAGCACACCTACTCTGGTCATCAGCGGTTCAAATGATATGATCAAGGAAGAGCACAGCGCTTTGATCGCCCAATCATTACGCAACGCGCGACATGAGATTATCCCTGGTGCCAGCCACTTCGTGATGCGAGACAGTCCAGAAGCATTTGATACCTTGGTTTTGGAATTCCTGATGGAAGACGACGACTGAACGCTTGAATGGCTGCATCATCGTTTGATGCAGCCAAAGCCGAGAACCGCAGTTCTTAGGCAGACAACTCCAGCATTAATTGAACTTGAATATCCGTTGAGCGACTCGATAAACGGCCAGGGTACAAGCTCTGCCGATACTTCCTGGCAGAATCGATCCTCTGCCCATGAAGCTGTTCCGTATCCTTGAGTAGCTCTTTGGATTACGCTCCTTGAGATATGCCCAAATCGCCTTGCGTTGCTCAAGACGGTCTTCTCGTTTGGACAGTAGAAGGAAGATGGAGCAGATCACCATCATCATCGTCAGGAAGTTCGTCATATACGCTTTCAAGCGAGGTTGGATTACGCTTTCCAAATCTACAGAATCTATCATGACCCGTGTAACCCTGAGCTGTTGGTCGACACGCGAGATCATCGTAGCTTCATTGACCGACTGACCTTCTCGCCCAATGTAGTAGCGATACAGATCGACATTCAGATAGTAAAGCGTCTCAACCTGAGGTAACGGCACATATACAAATACATTGTCGACGTAGAAGGTATGCCGCGGTAGCTCCAAGCCTACATCTCGTAGGAGTTGCGTACGATAGACGACCGAATGCATCAGGAGATTCTGTTGAGGCTTGAAAGTTCCAACCTCTTCCCAGGAAAAGATCCGTCCTTCCGGCAAGACGCCCTTATAGCGAATAGGCACCTGCTTACCTTCATAGACCTTCTCGTACACGTAGTTGACGATCAAGAGGTCCAGCCGCTCTTCGTTAGCATACAGATCCTCCAGCAAATCCAGCATCTTTTGCGCTGCGTCGATATCCAGCCAGTCATCGGAATCGACTACCTTGAACCAGACACCGGTCGCGTTGCTGATACCGGTATTAACAGCCGCGCCATGACCGCCGTTTTTCTGATGGATCGCCCTGATGGTCTCGGGATGATCCCGATGCCATCTATCCGCCTTCTCCGCGGTATCGTCTTTGGTGGAACCATCATCCACGATGATAATCTCAACGTGATCGAGTCGGTCACGGTAAGCCTCAAGCAGCGTACCGATACAGTGATCCATATATTCGGACGCGTTAAAACATGGTATAGCGAAACTGATGATCTTCTCTGCTTCAGGATCGCAGTTCGTTTCAGTGTTCTCAGCAGAGCTCATCTGCCAGCTCCAATGCTCGTTTGACGATATGGTCCATGTTGTAATAACGATACTCAGCCAGTCGTCCCACCACGTGGAAGTTCGCTAGTTCTGAGAATAATGCGAGATACCGCTGATAGTGGCGATTGTTCTCTTCGTTGATGATAGCATAATACGGTATCTGCCCAGGTAGAGCCTCATAACCACAAGGATACTCCTCCATGATTGTCGTAACGTCGAGATCCTGTCCTGTTAACCAAGTGAATTCTGTGATACGTGTATATTCTTCACTCACGGTATAGTTCACCGTTCCACAAGGCAGAATATGTTTGACGGGTAGTGTCTTGAATTCGAAATCCAAGGAGCGATAGGGTAATATCCCAAAACGATGCTCGCAGAGTTGATCCAGAGCTCCGGTGTAGATGACTTCTCCATTAAAAGGCTTATCATTGAACAGGATGTTGGTAAACGGCCCATCTTCTCCCGTTTTTCCATTGGTTTCAAATCTCAGAAGCTGACGGGCATCCGTCCCGGTACAGACCGTGATGTTGTGATGATCAAGCAAAGCCTCGAACAACGCAGTATACCCATTGAGAGGCATACCTTGCCAAGTATCCTGGAAATAACGATTATCCCGCCCAACCAGCACGGGAACACGAGCTGTAACACTCGGATCGACCTCTTCAGGTGTCACTCCCCACTGCTTCTTGGTGTAGCCTAAAAACACGTTCTCGTAAACGTAATCCGCCAGTTCAGTGAGCAATGGGTCGGCTTGATCACGCAGTTCGATGATCGGTACTTTGCGACCTTCTCCATATGTCTCGATAAGTCTGGTGACCAACTGTTGCGCTTTATAGTGGTCAAAGGAAAGTTCGATAGAATTGAGATTGAACGGTACCGGTATATAGCGGCCATGGATGTTGGCAACAACCTGATGCTGATAATCACGCCAGCTTGTATAGCGACTGAGATACTCGAACACCCGCTGCGACTCGGTATGGAAGATATGTGGTCCGTAATCATGCACTAACACGCCTGCTGCATCCAGGTGGTCATAGGCATTACCACCGATATGTCGGCGTTTCTCGATTACCAACACGGTTTTATCCGCTCGTTGAGCAAGTTCCCGAGCCACAACACTACCAGCAAAGCCGGCGCCAACGATCACAACGTCTGGTACAGGGATCATTTTGTCGCGGACTAGATGCTCGGTTTCAGTTATGAGCTTAATTGACATACTGTGCCTTTCGCAGGTTAGAGAACCACCGTATTGTACCTTAGTTGTAGCTGGCGTATGCATCGGCATCGGTAATGACTTATGATTTCTCGATACAACCATGACAGAAAGGACAGGCCATGAGTGATTTCCTTGACCGCATAATCGAGCGTGCCTCGGCAGACCGCAAGACCATAGTCCTTCCCGAAGGTCGTGATCCGCGAACTCTCGAAGCTGCGGTGAAAGCTCGCGATTTGGGCGTTGCCGACATTATCGTGCTTGCTGATGATAAGACCATCGCCAAATCGGGCTTCAATCTGCAAGACGTGACTATAATCGATCCACAAGACAGCGAAGATGCTGAGAGCTTTGCTCAAGCCTTGTACGGATTGCGTCAATCCAAAGGCCTGACTATCGAGCAGGCAAGAGAGTTGGTACGAGACGAACTGTATTTCGGTGTGATGATGGTTCATCTGGGCAAGGCCGATGGAATGGTAGCTGGAGCTGCTCATTCCACCAGCGATGTCTTACGACCTTGTCTTCAGATACTGAAAACCGCACCCGGCACCTCATTGGTGTCGGCATTCTTCATCATCGTTGTACCAGACTGCGAGTACGGCGCTAATGGCGCATTCATCTTCGCCGATAGTGGCTTAGTACAACATCCCAGTGCAGAGGAGTTAGCTGACATCGCCATTGCTTCGGCTTCATCTTTTAAAAACCTCATCGAAGCTGAACCTGTGGTTGCCATGTTGTCGCATTCAACCAAAGGCAGCGCAAAAAGTCCCAGTGTCGATAAGGTTAGAGAAGCCACTGCCATGGCCTTGGACAAAGCACCCGGTCTCGCGCTTGATGGCGAATTCCAACTTGACGCGGCCATCGTTCCCGCAATCGGGGCATCCAAGGCGCCAGGCTCCGATGTCGCCGGTCATGCCAATGTGTTGGTATTCCCTGATTTGGATTCGGGAAATATCGCCTACAAGCTGGCTCAGCGTCTGGCCAAGGCAGAAGCATATGGACCGATCACCCAAGGTATCGCCAAACCAGTCAATGATCTATCCCGAGGCGCATCGGCTGACGATATCGTTGGTGTCATGGCGATTACCGCAGTTCAGGCACAAGCCTGAAGCTCATAGGAAAAGCCTGGGCCACACAGGAGCTCAGGCTTGAAAGACGAGTCGATGTGACAACCAAAGGATCAGATCAGGGCAGCTACGTCGCGAGCAATCATCAATTCTTCATTCGTGGGAATGACCATCACTTTCACAGATGAATCCTCTGTACTGATATAGCGTTCGCGACCCCTTTGACAGTTCAGTGCCTGATCGACGATGATACCAAGCGGTTCCAATCCCTGGAAGATCATCCTACGCATCCGATCGCAATTCTCACCTACCCCAGCGGTGAGGACGATTGCGTCTACACCCGCCATGGCAAAGACATATTGACCGATGAATTTCTTCACGGAGTTCGAGTACATCTCGTAAGCCAGAGTCGCTCTTTCATGGCCAGCCTCGGTTGCGGCACGGATGTCACGTAAGTCGTTAGAGAGACCGGATATCCCCAATAGGCCTGATTCGCGATTCATCATATTCTCAACCTCAGCTGCGGTCATCCCCTGAGCGCCAATCAGGTAGGTGACTATCGCCGGATCGATCGACCCACAGCGGGTTCCCATCATCAGACCTTCCAATGGTGTGAATCCCATGGAGGTCTCAACTGAATGACCATGATCGATAGCGGTGATCGAACAGCCGTTACCCAAGTGACAGGTGATGATCTTCAGGTCTTCCAGTGGACGTCCGAGTAAATCCGCGGCTCTTCCCGCGATATAGCGATGCGATGTGCCATGGAAGCCATAACGGCGGATCTTATATTTCTCATACATCTCATACGGCAGAGGATACATATAGGCCTTGGGCTCCATACTCTGATGGAAGGCGGTATCGAAAACAGCAACCTGAGGCTCATTGGGCATCAGATCCCTACAGGCTGCGATTCCCGCTAATGCCGGAGGATTATGCAGTGGAGCGAGAACGGAGCACAGATCGATCTTCTCCACGACATCATCGTCAATCAAAACCGACTGCTGGAAGAACTCTCCGCCATGAACCACTCTGTGACCAACAGCATCAATCTCATCAAGACTGGTGATGGCACCGATTTGTGGATCGACAAGCACTTCGAGCACAGCTTTGACCGCTGCGTGATGATCTGGAAGATAGACGCTGATCACACGTTCATCGCAATCCACACCATGTTTATGGAAGCTGTCTGAGGCCCCCACACGCTCACAGAGACCCTTGGCTACGACTGCTTCGTTCTCCATATCAACAAGTTGGTATTTCAACGACGAACTGCCGGCGTTCATGACCAGTATCTTCATTGATCTCCTCACTTTTCGGTTTAACCACTGAAGCTCATTCGGAAAATGGTGAAGCAATGATTACCTGAGCGCCAGAGTCGTGTAGGTGGAAGTACCTGTTTAGTCGGCGGGTCCCATGCGGATTGGCATCAAAGCCCCACCTAATACATGGATATGCAGGTGATGAACGGTTTGTCTGCCGTCTTCGCCGGTATTCACCACTACACGATAGCCGGTTTCGTCAACACCTTTGATCTTCGCGATTCGAGGTACTGTAGCAAACAGCTTTCCCAGCAGCTCAGTCGGTATATTATCGCCGATATGATCGTAATGCTTGCGAGGTACTATCAGCGTATGTACCGGCAACTGTGGATTGGCGTCTTCGAAGGCGACTACGTCATCATCCTGATAGACAATGGTTCCCGGGACCTCATTGGCGACGATCTTACAGAAGATACAATCAGACATACTGCTTCCTTTCAGCTAAGAGTGGTGTCGATGGAATCATCGCTTTCCGGTTCGATCTGCCCCAGCAAAACGCTGACCTTCTGTTGAGCGTCCTGTAATCTGGATTGGAGCATCCTCAGGAGCGCCACACCGCGCTCATAGCGTATCAAACTCTCCTCCAGCTCCAACTGGTTGCTTTCCAGCTCCCTGACGATTGTCTCCAGCTCCTCACTGGCCTGTTTGAAGGTCATGTTATTCAGCTCGCTGCTGGGTATGGTAGTCTGCGTCTCACTCATCTGCATCAGTCTCCAAATCGAGTTTCATTCGGTCTTTCTCTGTCTTTGCCTCAACCCGGCAATGGTAATCGCCGTCGCTGACATGAACATCAAGCGTATCACCTGGCTCTACAACGTACACCGAATCAACGATATAACCTTTATCATCATAGGCAATCGAGTAGCCGCGTGCCAATACCGCTAAAGGTGAGAGGCTCTCGAGCTGTGCCGCCAAGAGCTGTAATCTGGACTGTTGATGTGAGGTTAGTGTTGAGACGATACGAGCCAGACGGCCTTTGAGCACTTCCACCTGATGGACATCAGACCTGAGCGCGTTGGGAATCGCAATGGATAATCGTTGCGTACTTTGTTCCAGATTCTGCAGATGATCGCCAACTAAGAACAGCGGATCGGTGAATAACGCACGGGATCTGACATTGACAACGGCATTATCCAACCGCTCAACCCGATTGGTCAACGCTGCTGACAACGCCTTGCCCTGATTAGCAAGTCGCATCTTCAGCTCTCGGATATCCGGGACAACGTGTTCGGCTGCGGCAGTGGGTGTAGAGGCACGGTAACTGCTAACCATGTCCGCGATGGAATTATCGGGTTCGTGCCCAATACCGGTGACAACGGGAATACTGCTCGCGACTATTGCTCTGGCTAATGCCTCATCATTGAAAGGCATCAGATCCTCATAGGAACCTCCACCACGTACCAGCAAGATGACATCACTTTTGGCTTGTTGCGCCACCTCGATACCTTCGATCAAGGCCTTCGGCGCCGCGTCTCCCTCAACCGGAACACCGACAACCTGCACCTCTGCTAACGGAAAGCGTCTGCGCAGTGTTCTCAGTACGTCATGGATAGCCTTGCCGCGAGGTGAAGTGACTACTGCAACCTTTGTCGGCATAGCGGGCAGAGGCAGTTTGCGAGTTGGTGACATCAGCCCCTCAGCCTCAAGCTTGCGAGCCAGTTGTGCCACCTTGAGCCGCAAATCACCCTCTCCAGCCAAACGCATGGATTGCGCGCTGAAATTCATGCGGCCTTTCGCGATATAGACGCTGAAGAAACCTGATACCTCAACAAGCATTCCCTGCTTCAGGGCCAGATCGAGCTTATCGAACACTGAACGCCACATCATACAGGGTAGTGCGGCGCTCTTATCAGTGATAGTGAAATAGACAGCCTTATAACCGGGTTTATCAGAATACTCGGATATCTCACCGACAATGGTCGCTGATACTTTCTCCAATGAGCCTTTAGCAAGATTCAAGGCCTGTGAGACGCTCAAGGTTTCAGACATCAAAATGCCCTACTGAGACCGTTTAATCACGAGCCATACCGAGAAGATAGACCAGCTGGAACAGGGAGGCCAATGCTGCTGCCACATATGTCAGAGCAGCCGCGGTCAACACCGTCTTTGCGCCAGCAGTCTCAGTCGCGGGCAGATAGCCACCTTCGATATAGGCTATCGCGCGCTTCGATGCATTCAGCTCGACCGGTAGAGTGACCACCTGAAAGAGGATGACTGAGGCGTAGAGGATGATGGCCAGCCAGATAAGTCCGATGATCTGCAGGAAGATACCGCCTAGAAGGGCAACTATCCAGATATTCGAGGCAAAATTAACGGCGGGGACAAGCGCTCCACGCAAGCGCGCCGGAGCATAGTTCTTTGCATGCTGGACAGCGTGGCCACACTCATGGCAAGCGATAGCGGTAGCAGAGACACTGCGGGAATTGTAGACAGCCTGGGAAAGAGACACTACATTGGTGCGAGGATCGAAATGATCGGTCAGCTCACCGGGAACCGCCTGGATGGCAACATGTCCCAAACCGTTGCTGTCCAACATCCGCCTCGCAGCCTGAGCCCCAGTCAAGCCTGAACTGATGGGAACCGTGTCCCACTTCTTGTAGCTGCTACGAATATAGGCCTGAGTGCCCAAACCCAATGCCAAGGTAACGATAATAAGTAACAGATATGAAAGATCCATAGTAACTCCAATCAATCTTTGACGCTGTAATAATACGATATCGCAGCTGCATATCGCAGCTTTCGGTCGTCATTGTGCTGTATCTGTTACCTTCAAAACACCATTTTGCAACGAAAGCACCAGCTTGCCTTCCAACAAGTCGAGTAATTCCCTGCCAACCATATCGTGACGCCAATCAGCGAGGATCGCCATGTCCTCGCGCTCGCCTGCAGCCAGCCGTAGAAGCTCATCATGCGATACAAGGAGCGTCGTCGATATGTGGTTCTGTTTGGCTCGTAGATGCACTAGGGCAGTCATCAGATCCAACGCTCCCGTGAAGTCTGATTCACGATATTTGGATTTTTGCCGTACTGGCCACATATCCTCTGGTGTTGCCAAAGCGCGTTGCACAGCGGCAACCACCTCTTTCGACCAGGACTTACCTAAGCGCTCCTGCAGGCCGCGGATCTTGAATAACTCCTCAGTGTTCTCGGGCTCACGATGGGCGATCTCAATCATCAATTCATCAGTGATAATCCAGTTCCTAGGGTAATCGCGCTTCTGCGCCGTCAACTCACGCCAAGCAGCCAACTCCCTGAGTATCGCCAACTGCCGACGCGTGAGCGAGGAACTCCTCTTCACCTTACGCCAACGCTGGCAGGGATCGATGCGGTAAAGTTCCGAGTTTGCCATCCGCCGAAAATCCTGCTCCAACCAAGCCATCCGGCCGTTCTTCTCCAGTTTGTCGCGCATCTCCCGATATATCCGCGGCAGATAGAGGACATCTTCAATGGCATATTTAAGCTGAGTCTCACGTAGTGGACGCTGTGCCCAATCTGTGAAGGAATCAGTCTTGTTCAAGGTGACATCACAATATGACTTTACAAGCGCGGCAAGGCCCATCTGTTGAGGGAATCCCAGAACCATCGCGGCAGACTGCGTATCGAATACCGGTGTCACAGGTCTATCGAACAACCGGAAAAGAATGGCTCTGTCCTGATCGCCGGCATGGAACACCTTGGTTACGCGCGGATCGGTCATGATGGGTCTGAGCAATGAGAGATCCTCTAGCACCAGAGGATCTACAATCGCGCTGGTATCCTCTGTCGCCAGCTGCAACAAACAGAGGCGCGGATAATAGGTCTTCTCCCTGAGGAATTCGGTATCGATGGCCAGTAGAGAGGTATCCTGGATCTTGTTGAGATAACTACTGAGCTCTGCAGTAGTGGATATGTATGACAAACTACATCTGCCCCTTCATTCTTGTGAGATACTATGGTAGCACTGTGGCGAGCATCTTTGAGCGACATGCGTATAGTTCAACCCGTCTGGATGGAATAGAACCATGAGAGTATTGATAATCAACAATCTCAGCTCTGGCCTGCGTAATGGCGCGATCTTCGATTTTGTCAGGAAATTCAGCAAAGACAGCGATGAAGTGGTCATTCGCAATACTGATGGTACAACCCGCATCGAGGATTGTCTCGTCGACGCATGCGGCTTCGATCTGGTCGTTGCCTCTGGCGGTGACGGAACCATCGCGACAGTCTGTTATGAACTGCGTGACAGCGGTATCCCGATTCTCCCCTTTCCCGCAGGTACGGGTAACCTGTTAGCCACTAACCTCGATCAACCTGATGAGCCCTTTGCCATCGCGAAGCTAGCACGGGAGATGCTCAGCGCGGAATACGATTTGGGTGAGCTGCGCTTCGAAGGTGTCGATGGACCAACCACCAAAGGTTTCGCCATTATCAGCGGCGCAGGTTTCGATGCTACGATCATGGAGAATTCCGACCGTCTGAAAGAGACGCTCGGCCCGATGGCGTATGTAGCAGCCGCATTGGCGAATCCCACTCCCACACTGGCTCGCTTCACCATCTCTTTGGACGATACGGTTGTCAAGGTCGAAGGTATCGCCGTACTGTTATTGAACTTCGCCAAGATCTATCCTGATATCTCGATCACACACGCCAATGACCCTCGTGATGGCATGCTGGAAGTAGTGGTCTTGAAGCAGCACAACACCGTGGAATTGTTACCAGTGCTCATCGCGGCATTCCTGGACCGCGAAGGTAGATTCCCTGGTCGGACCAGCGCACTGGAAGTCTTCACCAGCAAGAGCGTACGCGTTGAGTCCGATCCGCCACTGCGCATCCAATACGATGGCGAGCCGGCTAATGTCTGTACTCCATTGGAAGCTCGAATTTTACCCAAGGCAACCCGCCTGGTTATCACTGAAGAGGAGATGCGCAGGATAACCGAACGGGAAAGAGCCAGCAACTGAAAGACAGCTGATGGATTGCTCTTGCGAACCGATCACAGTACGAACTCCTGACGTTAGCTTGTTGTGTCAGGCTGAGTTACGCTCAGGGGAGCCTTCTCGGTATCATTATCTTGGAACTCAGCCAACTCTGCATTCAGCTTCGCGACTCTTCGGTTGTAGACCATCTGCACGGCGGTCAGTATCAGCGAGAAGGCCATGCCAAAGTAGAGCATCAAGTCGAATACCTCAATGTGGGTTCCCTCGACTAGGACCTCGACACCCATCGATTCGACGATCAACTTGATGCCGACGGCAACGATGAAGCCAAGCGCGAGGAGCTTGACCTCGGGGTTGTTGTTGATGAACTCTGATATGGTATCGGCAAAGATGATCATCACGATGATAGCCAACATCACTGCCAGGATCATGATGAGCAGTTCGCCTGACATCCCCAAAGCAGTGATCACCGAATCCAATGAGAACACCATGTCCATGACGGCGATCTTGCCGATAGCAGAAGCCATGGTGATGCGGGTAAGTTGCACTCCATCATAGCCACAGGCAGCTTTTTCCTCTTCAAGCGATATCTTGATCTTGATTTCATCGATTCCCTTGTAGACAAGGTAAATGCCACCTGCCAACAGGATCAAATCCCTGGCATTGATCGAGGGATCAGTACCGGGTATCGCAAACGGCAGGGTGAATAACGGAGCCTCCAGATGGATGATGACAAAACCCAGACTGAGCAGAAGAGCTCGCATGAAGAATGCAGCCATCAAGCCAAAACGGCGACCGAGATGTTTCTTCTCCTCAGGTAAACGATCGGTTGTACAGGCTATAAAAACCAGGTTATCGATTCCAAGCACCATTTCAAGGAAGAGCAGTGTTATCAGACTAATCCAGCCTTGAGCTGTCATGAATGGTGTCAGTAATTCCAACGGGTTTGCTCCTCACGTCATTACGAATGTATGATAGCGATTATATCGCAATTATCTATCTGCGGGCACTTATCATCGTCTTTACGCTCAAACTTCTTGTGCGCAAATGCTCTATGACAGTATCGATGATTACCTGGATTCTTCTCGAGTTGTTACGCAATCGTTGGCAACAGTCCTACAGGCGGCTGCTCTACCGGCGACAATGCCCGAAGCCCATGCCCAGTGCAGATTATAGCCACCGCTGCGGCCATCAACGTCCACAGCCTCACCTACTATGAATAGTCCCGGCAATTTGACACACTCCAGAGTCTGAGATGAGAAACCTCCGGTCGCCAGACCACCACGCATTACCTGCGCCTGAGCCCTTGTGGGCCCGTCAGTGACCCTGAAGCGATGATCCTTGAGTATCTGTACCAACCGAGTTAATTGCAAGTTCTCAATAGGTGTGCGCGACGAATAGTCGAGACTACGCATAATCGCCTGGGCTACGCGCTTATGCAACAGACCATCGAAAAACCTGTCGACAGGATAACCACTCAACTGCACCAGTCGCCTGCTTATCAGCACTCGTAGCTCATCGTGTGAGTATTCTGGGAAATAATCGAGCGACACTTCGTACTTGGGCTGGAGATACCTGCTGAGCTCGAATACCACGATGCCCGAGAGACCATAATCGCGGAAGAGCACTTCGCCATGCTCTCTGACTATCACCCTCTCCCCCTGCACAAGCGAGGCGGCACATCGCACCCTTACACCGTTAAGGCCCTTCTGCGCTACGCCTTGGGTATGAAGCGGTCCTAACACAGGCTCGAGACGATGCTGCTCCAGCTCGACATCGATTATCGGTATGATGTCGGGTCCGGTTGCCAAGATCACAGCAGCGGCTGTCAGTGTCTGGCCATTATCAGCCAGTATCTCGAATACCAGCTTGCCATCTTGATGGTTATGAGTGATCCGCTTGATATCAAGACCTGTTCGCTCTGTGATTCGCAGCAAGCTGATGGCATTGTGCAAGATATCAACCACAGAATTCGCGCTATTAGTACGCGGGTAGGCCCTACCCTCAGTGTCGACATGGATTAAAAGCCCCAGATCGGTGAAGAACTCGGAGATCTCCCTGAAACCAACTCGGGAGATAATGTCTTCCACGAATCTAGGATCATTGTAAGCTGCAGATCCTTGCTCGGTATCGAGTGCCGCGTTGCTGAGATTGCAGCGACCATTTCCTGTAGCAAGAATACGCTTGCCCAGTCGGTCAGCCCTCTCGACCACGATGACATCGCATCCTGATTGCGCCGCACTGATTGCGGCAGCCAATCCAGCAGCTCCTCCCCCGATTACAGCGATCTGTGCGTCTATAGCCATGTGATTTATTTCTCCCGTTGGTGTTTCGTTTACCCGAAAAGAAAGTATACCATTCAGGTATCATCTATGGGCGTTGATGAGTGCTCGAGAGATATCTGCATACGGTAATCCTGAGCTTTGCGACAACCAGCTGATAAACAAAAGGTCAGAGGCATTTAAACCTCTGACCTGATTTTGTGGTGCGCGATACAAGATTTGAACTTGTGACCCCTACCGTGTCAA
>JAAYYH010000129.1 GCA_012515495.1 Coriobacteriaceae bacterium
CCGATGACAGCTTTCCTGTTCAGCGGGACCAAGGTCAGCTACGACGAGAAATCAGTGGAGAAGTGTCTACGCAAGCCCGACATCGATAAGGTGCTTTCGTGTTGTCTCGCTGTTCTTGCCACTGCCGACTTGACTTGGGAGCATGCTGCGTTGGAGGAGGCTTTACGTTCTGTGCCCGAGCAGATGGACCTCAAGCCAAAAGTCGTGTTCCAAGCCATTCGAGTAGCAGTATGCGGGAATATGGTTTCTCCACCGTTATTTGAATCGCTTGAACTTTTGGGTAGAGAACAAACTATCACAAGGATCAAGGCAGCGAGCGAACTGCTAGACTGATCCGCGCAGCTCATTACCCATATGCCCCTTTGTTAATCATTGCGGTAGCGCAGATCATAGGCTGCTGAACTATTCTGTATACCAACTGAGCTGGCGATTGTTGGGGCCACGATCATTG
The DNA here is from genome assembly GCA_012515495.1 of Coriobacteriaceae bacterium. Taxonomy (GTDB): domain Bacteria; phylum Actinomycetota; class Coriobacteriia; order Coriobacteriales; family UBA8131; genus UBA1419. The sequence goes on from JAAYYH010000129.1 coordinate 452, forward strand.
ATGACATTGAGGTCGATGTTGCCATAGCTACCGTCCGGATACTGCATGCCGTCGACGTGACCCATCGATGTATATTGCCAGATATCGAAGGGGAATTCTGGCTCAACATCCATATAGCCGGTATTGTCTCCGTAACGAGGTATCCAGACAAAATCGAAAGCATCATAGTCGATGTTAAAATCCACGTAGCGATGATGACCGATGTAGATGCCAACCTTTTGGGCTCCCAAAGAGCGCAGCTCAGTCAGGAACGCAGCGGTATAAGCCCGCATGTTGGATTGTGGTTGACTGCCCCAATCATCAGGCAAAGACTCGATGTCCGCAACATAGAATTTTGGATAGCAATTATTTGTATTGGCTAACTCGAAGAACCGCAGCGCCTCGGCTTGGGCTTCAGCAGCTGATGAGAAGGTTACATAAGTGTATGCCCCATACGGTACTCCATGACGGTTGCAACCAGCGGCATATCGGACATAACTTGCCATGGTCTTATCGAGGTTCACAACCCCATGATTTGTCTGGAGTATTGCCAATTCAAGATTGCTGTAAGCGGCCTCGGTAACATACTCTGAGTTCCAACGACTCAGGTCGACGATGGCCCCTGTCTTACTGACCGGAGAGACATCCTGCGAGCGATAGAAGAGGATATCCTCACCAAAACCCACCTGGAACCAGTTGCCAGCGGCATCATAGGGTACGGCAAACAAGGTGGCGGCGGCTGTCCAATTCAAGACCTCGAACGAGCTGGTGACGGGAGCGCTATAGGCTGGCGCACCCGCCTCCACGTTGACTTTGCTCACAGTGGTGGCTGCGGCATCGTTTAATGGCAGAGGTCCATAACGTAGCTCCAAACGCACCAGCTGCGGCACGGCATTGATTCCGCCAATCACCACGCCGTAGTCGCAGAGATGCTCACTGGCAAACTCACTGAGTTCGCGCCTGTGATTATCGGGAGCGTTCGCTAACAATAAGGGAACACCGTTCTTCGATAGATACGCGGCTGAGGCCAGTGCATCGGGGAAATTCGCAGAATAACCGCTGGCTATGGCAGTGGTTCCATACGAGAAGACCTCGCTGCCAACCAGATAATCCGCAATCGCCCGTGAGGTTTGATATCGGTTGGCACCATCAAGACGGATAACAGGGTCTGCGTCATCGGGAGTCTGCGCCTCTAAACGCGCTGACAGGATGCCTTCCAGATAGCTTTCTGTTTCAGAGCTGATCCTAGCAGTTCCACCCACGATGATTGCCTTGGTGAAGCTGGTATTGTTCTCGATGATAGCTTTCGTTGTTGCTGTCAAGCCACCAATGGCATGTGCAAGGAACACAGGAGCCTTGAAAGCGGCAGCATAGGGAGCTATCGCCGCGGAGTCGGCAAAATCGATACCAGTGGCGATAATGAATGTGTCACCAAAGGGATTGCCTGCTGCTAACATCTGAGTGAAGATCTGCTCAGCAGTCGCATACCGATCCGACCCATTGAAACGGCTGACATTCTCCTGCCCCACGAGCTCAGCCAGTTGAGTGAAGACCTGCCGATCAACCACAGCCTCACCGCCAACGATAATCACCTTCTGGGCACCGAGTCTGATGATCTCGGCTGTTGTGACATCTGGTAGGGTGTCTGGTTTGGTCAAGAGGATTGGATAATCCATGATGCCGGCGATAGAAGACGCTGCGAGCGCATCGGGAAAGCTATAGCCAGAGGCAATGATGACGCCTTGCGTTGAACCTGTTTCAGGATAGGCGTTCGGATAGGTCATCTGTGAGATTCTGACAGCCGTCTCAAAGCGATTCTTACCTTCGATCCTGGTGA
>JAAYYH010000013.1 GCA_012515495.1 Coriobacteriaceae bacterium
ACCAAGTACATCCTCTCTGAGGAAATCGCTGCTTGGAGAGGTTGGGGCGAGCAGGTTGTAACCCAAGCTAAAGACTAACTGTATCTGTCAGCATTACGGGGGTGGAGAATTGACTCCATCCCCGTTGCTGGGACTTTGGGAAAGGACAGAAATGAGCACATCTGCAGTAATGACTACTGATAAGAAGCAGGCTGTACTGGAGGTACTCAGGAGCCGCGCTATGAACTATCGGATGTTCTCACGTCTGTTCTTACGGCCTTTGACCGATCAAGACATTGAAGACATTGTAGCGATGGACCTTGCGAGCAAAGCTGAGGATCTCGAGGGTACAGGGCTTTTAGCCGAAGGCTTCAATGATATGGGTCGAGGCCTGAATCGCCGCAACACAGGTACGCGTCAACAGCTGGCTACTGATTATACGATGTGCTTTGATGGCATAACGACAATCAATGAGAAGGTTGCGGTTCCATACGCCAGTGTTTTCCTGAGTGAGGAAGCATTGTTGTATCGGGAGCCTCGACAAAAAGTCTACCATCTGTTCCGTGCCGAAGGGATTGAACTCAAACAGGGCGTGAATCTACCGGAGGATCATCTGAGCTTCGAGCTGGAATTCTTGGCTATTCTCTCGGATCGCGCGGCAAAAGCACTTGAGGAAGGCAACAAGGAGAACCTTGACCGTGATCTTGAGTTATCCAGAACCTTCATCCATGAGCACATCCTCAACTGGTATGACCTATTTAGTGAGAGGGCTGCGCAAATGCTGAATACTCGTTTCTACCGCGGCTTGCTCAAAGCAACAAAAGGTTATCTGGAACTGGATTTGGAGACTATCGACGAACTGGAGAAAGTGACCGATGAGTGATCTTGACCGCGAGGAGCTCTCTGGCTCCAGGCCAGAGCAACCACCATCCGATAAAGGAGGAATATCTCGACGCAGCTTGGTCGTTGGCGGCATCGGGGCTGTGGCACTGGTCGTATTAGGCGGAGCAGCGCGGGCGACAGCAGGCGAGATCGCGCCTATCCGACCGCCAGGCATCATCGACGCAGATCATTTCATTGCCACCTGCATCCGCTGTGATCGTTGTCGCACTGTTTGCCCCAAGGACATCGTTGTCACCTGTGGGTTGGAAGATGGCATCATCAATATGCGCACTCCAAAACTCGATTTCTACGGCGACTCAAAATCTTATCGCCGACCTGAGGGAAAAGATCAAGAAGCTATCAAGGCCGATCCTTACCCTAACCTTTTAGTCGCTGCTGGTAAAGGATATTGTAACTTTTGTCACCTATGTATCGATAACTGTCCAACCGGTGCGTTACAGGCTTTTGATCCAAATACGCAATGGCTTGGTGAGGCGGTAATCGACCCATATCTCTGCATCGCGTATGAGAAACTCGGCGGTTGCGAGAAATGCGCCGATTACTGTCCCTTTGGAGCTATCACGATTGACGAGAATCGTCTACCGGTTGTCGATCCCAGCAAGTGTAACGGTTGCGGCGTCTGCGTGAACATCTGTCCATCATCGACTTATCGTACGTATAAAGGTAGTAAGAAGAGGGGCATCAACATTGAGTCGACCGGACAGGATAGGCCATCATGAAGCTGCAAAGAATCCGCTGGATCGTTTTAGGGGCAGTCTTTGTCCTGATTGTCGTTGGTTTGATCTCGAGTATCAGTATGGGAACATTGTCTTCTTTTGGTTGGGAAGAGATTGCCGCTATCTGCCCACTGGGTGTCCTGGAGAGCTTTCTAGCGGGTAAAACAGTTTTCCTCAGGGCGCTGATCGTCCTGGTAGTAGTGGTCGCGCTGGTCTTCATCTTCGGTAAAGTATTCTGCGCTTGGGTCTGTCCCGTCGCACCAGTTCGCAGCTTCACAGAGATGATGAGAAAGCGATTTGGTAAAGCCCAGGGAAAATCCGCGCCAAACTGTTCCGAGGACTGTTCCTCCTGCGCTGCGAAGCGTTCTCAGATCGCTAAGCGCTCGACGCTCGACTCCCGACATATCGTCTTAGGCGGTACGTTGCTTTCGGCTGCTGTCTTCGGTTTCCCGGTGTTCTGCCTGATCTGTCCCATCGGATTGATATTCGCTACTATTGTCGTTCTCTGGCAATGGCTGGGATTGAACAGCATCAGCTGGTCCCTGCTCCTTTATCCAGCATTGCTGGTCATCGAGTTATTGGTGCTGCGTAAATGGTGCTTGAGATTCTGCCCGGTTGGCGCGCTGCTCTCGCTGTTGAGCCTACCCAACCGTTTCTTTCGGCCAAAGGTCGACAACGCAAAATGCTTACGTGAGCAGGGTATCGACTGCAATGTTTGTGTCAACGTCTGCCCTGAGGGTTTGGATCCCCATTTCAAGGAGGGTATGAACGAATGCACCAAGTGTGGTCTCTGCAAGGATAAATGCCCGGTGGGAGCGATAACCATCCCCTTCAGCGCGACTCCTAATCCTTCAGCGCCAACAATCGCGTCTGATCCAGGAAAGCCAGAGTAATAATCAAGAGTAACAGTCAAGATGTTATAGAAGCTACAATCAAGCCGCCAAGAATACCTTTGGGTCAATCAAGTCAGTTCTTACTAGCCACACCTGCAGGCAATAAGGCCGTGCCTGGTGGGGGAGAGATGATCTTGCCGCACGATGTGCAGATGGTTGTCTCGGTGTCATGGCTGGTACCGCAAAAGGCACAGGTCCAAGCAGCAAGAGTCTTGTTCTCGCCTCGACATCGCCCGCAATTCACGCATACGTAACCGCACATCGCCTTTACTTCCAATCAATGGTTTAAGGGTGGCCTCAGCCGTATTGTACCCTTGCCTGAGCGTCGTCGCAACGAGTGTCTAGATGGCTGGTAAGATATCTTGAACATCACGTATCATGAACAGATATCGTGGTAAGCGTCGTGAAAAGCACCCGTCTGGCATCCGCATTGGAGCAAAGCTATGAACGAAGTGATTCTTTATGGTAACTCAACGTTGAGCCAGATGGTACTCAGTGACGCATCTGGTAGCGATTTCAAGATCGTCGCCTTTGCTGTCGATCGAGATTATCTGAATGCGACAACCTGCTGTGGTCTGCCTCAGGTCGATTTCGAAGACGTTGAGAACATGTACCCTCCGGACCGGTATGACATGCTGGCGGTTCTTGGTGGCTATAGCGATATGCGGGCTCGAATCACACACTATCAAAAAGCGCGCGCCAAGGGTTATCGGATGCGCAATTACATCAGTCAGCGGGCAGATTGTGCCAATACAGTCACTTTTGGCGAGAACAATATCATCCTTGGCACAACGCATATCGGGCTCAACGGCTCGATGGGGGACAATAACATCATTCGACAGAACGTCTATCTCGGGCACGACTTTGACATCGGCGATAATTGCTTTATAGGGCCAGGATGCAACATCGCTGGGAGCTGCACAATCGCAAACACCTGCTATATCGCGATAGGCGCCACAATCATCAACAACATCATGCTCGCTGAGGAAACATTGATCGGGGCGGGCAGCGTGGTTATCCGTGATACTGAAGCCTACTCAAAGAATGTCGGCAATCCTGCTCGAGTCATTGATTATCATCGAGAAAAGGGTATTAGAATGAGAGTCGACAATGGATAGACTGATCGTCAACTTCACGCCAACCGGGATGATTCCCAGAAAACAGCAGACTCCTTATGTGCCAGTGAGCCCGCAAGAGATTATCGAAGATGTCAGACAAGCCTGCCAATTGGGGATCAGCATGGTGCATCTGCATGCTCGAGACCAACAAAGTGGGCAACCTGCTTGGGAGAGATCAATCTATCAGGAGATCATCTCAGGCATCAGGGAGTTTGCCCCAGAGTTGGTGGTCTGCGTATCGACAAGTGGACGTGATTTCAATGAACTTGAGAAGCGCGCTGATGTGCTGTCTTTGGAAGGCTGCCATAAACCGGATATGGCCAGCTTGACGTTGAGTTCACTGAACTTCAACGCACAGCCAAGTATCAACGCGCCGGAGACGATACAATGTCTGGCTGCCATCATGATGGAACAGGGCATCATGGCCGAACTTGAGGTCTTTGATTCTGGCATGATCAACTACGCTCGCTATCTCATTCGCAAGCAACTGCTCAAGCCTCCCTACTATTTCAATCTGATATTGGGAAACATTGCCTGTGCGCAGGCCGATCTTCTCCATATCGGCATCCTCATCCGCGATCTACCAGAAGACAGTCTCTGTTCACTTGGTGGAGTTGGTTATGCTCAACGTACGGTCAATTCCCTAGCTATCGCAATGGGCTTTGGTGTTCGCGTTGGTCTGGAGGATAATATCTGGTTTGATAACCAGCGTACGAAACTTGCGACCAACCTTGATCTGCTTGCGCGTATCCACGATATCGCGCGAGTGCATGAAAGAGAGCTCATGGCTCCCTCAGAGCTGAGAGAAAGGCTTGGATTGCTGCCCGGACATGGCCAGTATGGCCGAGAGGTGTGAAGGATGGCCAACTCACAGGTGCCCCGTCCCAGGGTCAGCGTCAGGATCCCCGCTTATAATCATGAGAAGTACATCGCGGAGTGTCTGCGAAGTGTGCTGGATCAAACATTTACAGACTTCGAGATCGTCATCACCGATGATGGTTCGACCGATCGCACGGTAGATATAATCCGCTCCTTTGACGATCCACGGATCAAGCTGGTGACGTTTGCGAGGAATGAGGGATGTAACGCCGCGATAGCTGACTGCGGGCACAGATCAGTGGGTGAATACATCGCGAACCTCTGCTCGGATGAT
>JAAYYH010000014.1 GCA_012515495.1 Coriobacteriaceae bacterium
GCCCAGGTGGATACACCTGATGTGGCGACTATCGTTCTCGAGATGATCTCTTTGACCTATTCGGAGACATTATCTGCCGGCGCAGGTTATTCTCTGGAAGAGGCCAAGGAACAGACCATCCAAAACGGAGGCTACGTCTTGGTCATCGAGGGCGCGGTCATGGAGGGTTGGGATGGCAACGCGTTGCGTATCGCCAATGAGAAGGGCACTGAGATCGTCCTCCACGCAGCCTCTAATGCCGCGGCGATCCTTGCAGTAGGGTCTTGCGCAGTCGATGGTGGCTGGCAGTCAGCGCATCCAAATCCTGGTGGAGCCACAGGCGTTCTGCCTTTCCTGCAAGCCCAGCAGGCAAAAGGCGTTATCGAGAGCTTCCCTCCTGTTATCAACATTCCCATGTGCCCGTCAAATCCGGAACACGTTGTCGCTGCTTTGGTGAACGTGTTGCTGCTAGGCGCGCTTTCAGAGGGTGGCGTTCCCCTGGATCTCAATCAATACAACATGCCATCTCTGATGTTCAATCAGACCATCCACGACAACTGCCCGCGTCGTGGTCATTTTGAGAACGGCGAGTTTGTCTATCAGTTTGGCTCTGAAGAGGAGAAGAAGGGTTACTGCCTGTACCCTGTAGGTTGCAAAGGCCCTCAGACCAAATCCAATTGTCCTATCGTTCGTTGGAATCGCAGAGCCAGTTGGTGTGTGGAAGCTGGTGCGCCATGTGTTGGTTGTGCTACTGCCGATCCCACCAAGGCCGGATTCAACTGGGTCGACCTCAATATGCCGGTTCTCGGTCGCTTCAAGGATCTCGGCATTGGTAACCTGCTCATTCAGCCGCATGTTCCCGCACTCGCTGTTACCGGTGTCGTAGCCGCTGCCTTGGTCATACATGGTTTTGGTATGAAAGCCTCTGGGCGCACAAAGGGTGGAGCTCCGTTTGAGGCTGAGCGTGCCTGGGATCGCAAGAATCCCGACAGGGCTATCGCTAAGAAGGTAGCCAAGAGTGAACCTGTCGCCGATGAAGAAGTCGAGGCAGCCGATGAAGAGAAGGGAGGCGAACAGTAATGCCTGATCAAGTTAATCCGACCGCAGGGAAAACAGCTTCAGAGGAAGTTCTCATCTCTCCTCCAAATTTCAAGAAGGTCAATGGAGCATCGATTATCGACCCGGTTAACCGTATCGAGGGTCATCTGCGCATTGACATGGAAGTCGAGAACAACGTTGTCACTGATGCCTGGGTAACCGGTGGCCTGTTTCGTGGCATGGAATTGATTCTGGAAGGAAAAGAGCCCACTGACGCGGCTATCATCTCCCAGCGCATCTGCGGTGTTTGCCCGGTATCCCATGCTCATGCGGCCTGCTTCGCGGGTGAGAAGAGCTATGGTATCGAGATTCCCAATTCTGCCCGCATCATCCGTAACCTCGTTGAAGGTTCACAGTTCCTGCATTCACATATCCTGTGGTTTTACAACCTCGCCGCACTTGACTATGTCAATCCGCTCAATGCGCTGAATGCTGACATCGCGGACACACAGGCGTTGGCAAATGCCGTTGGTACCTCAGTAACTGATTTCGCGGCTCTTCAGCAACGACTGAAGGGATTCGCCGCGAATGGGCAACTCTCCATTTTCAGCGGTAACTGGTTCGATACCGAAGATCAGGCTTATGTACTACCGCCGGAGCTTGATTTGATTGGTACCGCCCATTATCTCGAAGCACTTGAGATGCAAGCTGTAGCCTCCGAGATCAGTGGTCTCATCGGCGGTAAGATGCCTCACATCATGAGCTCCATCCCAGGTGGTACCACATTCGTACCAACCGAGGAGAAGCTCGATGACCTGCTGTTCCGTGCCAAGCGTCTTAAGGAATGGGTCGATAGTACTCTGGTTCCAGACACAATTGCCATCGTCAAGACGCTGATTGCCAAACAAGGTCTGGAGAACGTCTTTGGCTATGGTGGTAATGATGGTAATTACATCGCCTGGGGTGTGTTCGACGCACCTGATCGCGATCCCAACAATCGTTACCTGCCAGCCGGTACCTGGAGCTTTGGTGGCTCGCTTGCCGATGTCGATGAAAGCCTGATCACTGAGACAACCATCTGCTCGTTCTACGATGATGCCGGTACACCGCTCAATCCCCGTCAGGGCATCACCAGCCCACTGTACAAGCCTGAGTACGCCCTTGAAGATGGCATACATCCCGCTGAAGGTACCAAGTACACTTGGTGCAAGGCTCCGCGTTATGACGGCAAACCCGCTGAGGCTGGCGGACTCTCTCGTCTGCTTGTTGCCTATAATCGTGGCAACAAGGAGATCAAGAGCGCTGTTGATGGTCTGTTGGCTGCTCTCGGGGCACCTGGTGCCGTGGCTGCGCTCAACTCCACCATGGGTCGCGTTGGCGCCCGTAATCTAGAAACCCAATACATAGCTCATAAGATGGTCGATTGGATCTTAGAACTTATCGATGCTATCAAGGGTGGCGATACCGCTACCTTCCTAGAGCCCAAGCAATACGACGGCGAAGGTGCCGGTATGTGGGAGGCACCACGAGGTGCTCTCTATCACTACGAGAAGATCACTGGCGGTAAGATCGACAAGTATCAGATCATCATCCCAACCACTTGGAATATCGCCCCTCGCGATGAGAAGAATCAACGTGGTCCGATGGAAGAGGCATTGGTTGGCGTACCGGTCAACGATCTCAAGAAACCGATCTACGCGCTTCGTACCGTTCACAGCTTCGATCCTTGTGTCGCCTGTGCGGTGCACATCAGCGAACCGGCGACTGGTAAGTCCTTCCACACGGTCACCAGCCCATGGGGGGTGAAGTGAGATGGCACATCTGGCTCATTATCGTCAGGCACATCCGCTGCCCTTTGTCGTAACCCACTGGATCAACCTCATCTGTATGTTGTTGCTGATCCTGACTGGCTTCTATATCCACTATCCCTTTGCTGAGGGATTCATGAGTGTGGCTCGTGGCGTGCACTTTTTCTGCGCTTTCGCGATTCTGATCAATATGGTCCTCCGCATCATCTTGGCTTTCGTGATCAAGTCAGCACCAACCGGTGGAACCCGCGAAGTCGACACGGACTATAAGAACTGGCTGCCGCAGAAGGACAATCGTCATCAGCTGGGTGCCTGGCTCAAGTATTACCTGTTCCTGAAGAAGGATCATCCATTGGGTGCTAAGTATGGCGTGCCGCAGAAGCTTGCATATCTGGCGGTTCCCATCTTCCTGATCCTCATTGGTTTCACGGGCTTCTGCCTCTATGGACCAACAGTGGACTGGCCGCTCTTCGCTGGCTTTACCAAGTTGGTTGGTGGTCTGATGGTCGTGCGTATCATCCACTACTTCCTGATGTGGGTGTTCATCATCTTCACCCTGATCCATATCTACCTGGCTAACATCGAAGGGCTGGCACCTACGAAGCTGATGTTCTTCCGTAAAGAGCATGGCGGACTGGTCTATGATCCCAAGGCACACACCATTGTCACCGAGGATCACCTCGATGAGCCGGAGTGCAAGAAGTAATCGATTGATCTGCATGATAGCTGCCGAAAGAAAGGCTGCGATCAGACTTGGCAGTGACAACCGTCAGCAATGAAACAGCGAACCCGGAAGGAATGACGTCCTTCCGGGTTCTCCGTCATGAGGCATTA
>JAAYYH010000015.1 GCA_012515495.1 Coriobacteriaceae bacterium
CTTCATGAATGATTCTATCCGATTGAATTCAGCAACTCAATCATTAGTTCGGTAGGCATCAGGCTCACCTTCGCAAGGCAGATCTGCAAGTCTTCCGGTCTCGTTTGTGGATAGAGTTCCTTCTCTTCAGCATCTGGTTTTTAAAGATTAGGACTAGGATAGGGGTTAACGGATATGAGGTTGCGGACAACAGTATCTTAAAGCACCTGATTCAGTATCGCGAATATCTAATTGCAACTTTGAACTGTTGATACAATAGAACCGCAGTCGTAGGGACAGAATTGGCACTAAATGATATTAAAAGCATAACGTGTGTATTTTGGTCAATCTTGAACCCTGATGGTAATCGGATGACGCAAGATAAATTCAACCAAGCAAATCAAATTCTGAGGACAGGGAAGTATATGGCTGAAACAGAAAACTACACGCTTTATCTTTCGACACTTCTCCAATCAGCAGGTCTGGATCTAGCGAAAACACGTCTTATACGCCATTCGCTGAACGATGCCCATTTTTCCGAATGCTATGCATCTGGCTTTCTCAAGGAATATACTTCAGCGCAAAGTAATAAAGGATTTGCTGATAAATATGACTATTGGGTTGTATTTGTATCCAGTGCCGGAACATCCGCTCGTTTTGAGAAGTGCTTTAAGCGAACTGGAGTTCGACCCTCTGTCTGGGAGGATTATCCCAAAGGATTTCCACATAGAGACGATGAACTAGAGCTCAACCCACTCCACTACGAGCTCAAAGAGACCACTGCAATGTCCGACCTCGAACAACGTCTGATCATTGATTGGGGCAAGGGCGCGCTAAGCTGGCAGCAATCAGCCTTAAACGAAAAGCCTGTTCTGGCTATTCAATCTACTCCGAGGATGCAGTTTTGTGGGTTTGAGGACCTTTGCCTCTCATACAAAGAATTGGAAGATATCATAAGTGATCCGATTCTATATCAAGACTGGCAAGTCGCACTAAGCTCCGTATATGCGATTTATCTCATTGTTGATACCATCAATGGCAAGCAATATGTTGGATCTGCCTATGGAAACGGAGGGCTGCTTTCTCGCTGGGATTGTTACGTGAAGGAGAAACACGCAGGCAACAAACTGATGAAAGAAGCACTTATTCTAGATCCTTTCAGATTCGAGAAGTTCCAGTTCTCGATCCTGCAAATCCTTCCAAAAACAATTACCGCTGAAGAAGCCATAAGAATCGAGAGTCTCTTCAAGAAAAAGCTCAAGTCGATTGAATTTGGAATGAATGATAATTAGCTGGAATTTTAGTCATTACAGATGACGATAGAGAGCATACGTACTATATTAGAAGTCACCCTTACCCATTGTTCGCCTAATGGAAGTTGCAGTCCATGATTCGGAACAAGATTACGCCAGATGAATTAATCAAGAGGATTCAGACGAAGCCTGATGAAGATGAATTTATCAGCGAGGTTATGGAAAGCACAGAGATAATTCCACTGCTGCTCAATATCATTCAGACCGATAAAGGAAAGACAAAGTTCTATTGCAATAAAGTGATCCAGATCATCAGCGAAAAACAGCCCCAGCTCATTTATCCATATTTTGATGAAGTGGTCAATTTGATCCATGATAGTAATAGCTTCATTAAATGGGGAGCAATCATCACTCTATCAGATTTGATTACCGTAGATGAAGATGACAGGCTCGCAGCCATCTATGAGGAGTATTTTGATTTGATAGATTCTGAATCCATGATCACAGCGGCCAACGTTATTGGAAATGCTTGGAAGATAATCAAAAAGAATCCGGAACACGAGAACGATATCACTCAGCGAATGCTCAGAATTACCAAGAATACCTATCTGAACAAAGGAGAGCTCTCGCCCGAGTGCACAAATGTATTAATCGGACATGTTATCGACTGTTTTGATAAATACTATGATGTGTCAAGCAACAAGGAATCAATAACGGATTTTGTTACTGCTCAGACCGAGAACCCGAGGCCACAGGTTTCCAAAAAAGCAAAGGTGTTTATAGGAAAACACGTCTCAACACCTATTGGTCGTTAACAAGACGATTAGAACATGAAAGAAGATGATAGTATTCTTTCTAAAGTCACGTGATTTCCAAGGTGATATTATTCATAACCAATGTAATCTTGAACAGAGGAACCACAAAAGGTGCCTCGCGAAGGCATCTACCGAATAGAATGGCAATCAGTTCGGAAATACTCCTTATCGATGATCTTTATCGGCCTAGGTTCTGCCTGTAACTAACGAGGCTAAGATAGCCCAGCGAACGTTTTGTATGCGTCATCGTTTTACGGAGTCGGCCTAGTACCTCTGCTCGTAGCACGCGATGGTGCCCTCGGCGATGACGGCCACATTGGCGCTCTCGCCATAGGTCTCGACCAGAAGGTCAAGCACCTCCTGCCATGTATCCGCATAAACCTGTTTGTCTAGCTCACCGCACTGAAACGCTGAGGACGGTTCGGGTTCCATCCAGTAGATGTAGCGGGAAATCTGTGGACGTATCTGAATTTTGCCAGAGTACATACGACCACCACGATGTCGGCCAAACTCGCCTAGCAGGTAATGAATCTGTTGACCGGTGTGGGTGCGGTCAATCAGCACTAGGTCGCCGCCGTCCTCCTTCACGGCGAGCGATGCTACGGATACGGCGTTCATAGCATCGGTTGCCTTGGCATTGGCGTTGGCGATTACGATGTCCTTACCAGTGATCTTGGGAATTGAATAGGACTTCTGAGCAGCAGGGATGGCAGCGTAGTACTCCTCGATAGCGTTGCCGGCGTACACGTCGGTCACCTCGAGGCGGGAGTTGTACAGCACGTCGATCTTGAAGAACTGGCCGACCATCCGACCAAGCTCCTCCACCTGCTTGCGCATACCATCGACGGCGATGTCGCCCATCTGTGTTACGAAGTCGATATTTCGCGCACGGATATCATCGATGGCGGCCTTGTGGGTGCC
>JAAYYH010000130.1 GCA_012515495.1 Coriobacteriaceae bacterium
TCAGTCTCGTTACCGACTGTGGCCTCATCCGTGTGATGGACGGTGACTGTATTCCAACGACGTCTTTTTAACGATTAGCCAAGAGGGGTTTTAATTTTAATGATTTCAGATGGTGTAATGCACCGTCCGGTGCAAGGCGGTGCATTGTATCAATAGCTAGTTGCTTCACCATACCCTCGCTAACGAAAGGTGTGCACCCTCGCTAACGATTTATACTCGTGCTAACGAAACCTAAACCCGCGCTTTCGATTGTCAGCAAAAAGTTTCATCGTATCAAAATTATCAGCCTTTGCCAGAACAAGTTAACTGAGGCCCCGTCAGGGGTCTTTGTTTTACTTGTTGTTGTTCGTGATGGGGATTCGAACACTCTTCTCTTAACCAACTGATTTCATCATCTTCATTGATAGTGTTCGCTACTATGCTTTTTCTCAGGGTCTCGATAGCGAATCCTATCCTTATTCGCTGGGATACCTTCTGTTACTTTTTGCCACGTATTATTCTTAAATAATTCGTATTCTTCAAAAGCGCAGGGTAGTCCGTTTGCGATAGAGATATCACTACTGTCCATAAGTTGAAAATGTAAATGCGGAGAAAATGAGTTGCCAGAGTGTCCCACGTTGCCAATAATCTCACCCTTAGTAACATTTTCTCCGACAGAAACCTGAATAGAGCCTGTTTGCAGATGACAGAGCGCAGCGTAAGTAGTATCGCCAAATTTTATGATGATGTAGTTTCCCGCAACGGATTGCACGTCGTCTGTTTCCGGGTCAAAACTATGGGCATTCTTATTTGCGTTAGCCATATCAGACCAGAGGTTTGTCCGTGCGCGTTCTTTGTACCCATCTCTGGCTGCGACAACAATTCCATCGCAAGGTGAATAGACTTTCTGTCCCCAACAATAGTATTCAGATATTGGAGCACCAAAAAGAAGATAGTGTAGAAAGCTCACACGATAAGCAGGATAACCCTTTCTGCCCCAATCAACTTGTATGAAATCGTATGCATACCGTGTGCCAAATCGATTTGTACCATGACTTGGGATTCTCGTTCCCGGAGTGTTAGGGGAGAGCCATTCTCCCCTTAACGGAAACCCAACAGTTATTGGCTTATACATTCCGTTCATTGTGTTCCTCGTATCAACCAAACCATTGTGCGAGTCACTTGCCTTTAATCCCTTGTCAGCTTTCGGTGTATCTGTCTAGGCTTAGAGGCCTCTGCGCCCAAGCGCTCGATGCGGTTCTTCTGGTACGAATCGAAGTTACCTTCGAACCAATGCCAATTGCCGGGATTCTCGTCAGTGCCCTCCCATGCCAGGATGTGCGTGGCGATGCGGTCGAGGAACCAGCGGTCGTGGGTGATGACCACAGCGCAGCCAGGGAAGGCCAACAGTGCCTCTTCCAGGCTGGCCAGCGTTTCCGTATCCAGGTCGTTGGTTGGCTCGTCGAGCAACAGCAGGTTCCCGCCCTGTTTGAGCGTCAGCGCCAGATTCAGTCGATTGCGCTCTCCGCCGGAGAGAACACCAGCAAGCTTCTGTTGGTCAGAACCCTTGAAACCAAAGCTGGCAACATAGGCGCGGCTGGGAACCTCGGTCTTGCCGACCATCATGATGTCGTTCCCGCCTGAAACTACTTCCCAGAGCCTCTTTTTGGGGTCAAGACCCTCGCGATTCTGGTCAACATAGGCGATCTGGACCGAGTCGCCAATCTCAAGCTCTCCGCTAGTCAACGACTCGGTTCCCATGATGATCTTGAACAAGGTCGTCTTACCAACACCGTTGGGGCCGATGATTCCCACAATGCCGTTTGGTGGCAACGAGAAAGATAAGTCATCGATCAACACTCGATCTGCAAAGGACTTGGAGATGTGCTTCGCCTCGAGAACCTTGGCACCCAAGCGCGGACCAACAGGTATCTGAATCTCGGTGAAATCCAACTTCTTACCAGACGCAGCTTCGGCAGCCATCTGCTCGTAGCGCTCCAGACGTGCCTTGCTCTTGGCCTGACGTGCCTTGGGACTGCTGCGCACCCATTCGAGCTCGCATAGGAGCTTTTTAGCCAACTTGCCCTGTTGCTGTCCCTGTGATTCAAGACGATTGGCCTTGGTTTCCAGATAGGTGGAGTAGTTGCCCTTATAGGGGAACAGGCTTCCGCGATCCACTTCGCAGATCCATTCAGCGACATTGTCGAGGAAATAGCGGTCATGCGTGACAGCCAGTACTGCGCCGGGATAATTCTGCAGAAACTGCTCCAACCATAACACCGATTCCGCGTCCAGATGGTTTGTAGGCTCATCAAGTAGCAAGAGATCAGGTGCTTCAAGCAGCAGGCGGCAGAGCGCAACACGACGACGTTCTCCGCCGGAGAGGATCTTGATAGGCGCATCAGGATCGGGGCATTGCAAAGCATCCATGGCCTGTGCTAGCTGACGATCAA
>JAAYYH010000131.1 GCA_012515495.1 Coriobacteriaceae bacterium
GTATTGCGGATCAAGCTGAGATGGTGGCGCGCGTCAAGGATTACAAGGCTGGGTTTGTGGTCAGTGACTCAAACGTCTCACCAGACACGACTCTGGCCGAGGTTATGGAGCTCAAGGAGCGTTCAGGGCACTCGACGATGCCTGTCACGCATGATGGCACAGCACATGGAAAGGTATTGGGAATCGTCACCAGCCGCGACTATCGTCCCAGCCGTACGCCATTGGACGCTAAGGTCTCCTCGTTCATGACTCCGCGAGAACGCTTGGTGGTGGCCCCTGCAGCCACAACCCTGAAGGAAGCCAACGACATCATCTGGGACCATAAGCTCAACGCGCTGCCCGTAGTGGATGATGATGGTCATCTGATGTATATGGTATTCCGAAAGGACTACGCTTCACATAAGCAGAATCCGTTGGAGAACCTGGACAGCCAGAAGCGCTATCGTGTGGGAGCTGGGATCAATACTCATGATTACGCTCAACGCGTACAACCGCTGTTGGATGCGGGTGCCGATGTACTCTGCATCGACTCTTCTGAGGGCTATTCACAGTGGGTGAGCGACACGTTGGCTTACGTCAAACGTGAGTTTGGTCCAGAAGTCAGAGTGGGCGCCGGTAACGTAGTGGACAAAGAGGGCTTCCGTTTCCTGGTTGATGCCGGCGCGGACTTCATCAAGGTTGGCATCGGCGGCGGCAGCATCTGCATCACGCGCGAGCAGAAGGGCATTGGTCGCGGTCAGGCTACCAGCGTCATCGAGGTCGCGGCAGAGCGCAACAAGTATTTCAGGGAGACGGGCATCTATGTCCCGATCTGCTCGGACGGTGGTATCGTCTACGATCATCATATGACCTTAGCACTGGCGATGGGCGCGGACTTCTTGATGCTGGGACGTTATTTCGCCCGCTTTGACGAGAGCCCCACAGCGAAGGTCAACATCAACGGCAACTACATGAAAGAGTACTGGGGCGAGGGCAGTGTGCGCGCGCGCAACTGGCAACGCTACCACAGCGGTGGAGCCAATAAACTCAGCTTCGAGGAGGGTGTGGATTCGTATGTTCCCTATGCCGGACCACTGAAAGACAACGTGGGTTTGACATTGGCCAAGATGCGCTCGACGATGTGCAACTGCGGCGCGTTATCAGTGCGCGAATTCCAAGAGAAAGCCAAACTGACGATGATCAGCTCAACCTCAATCATCGAAGGTGGTGCCCACGACGTACTGCTCAAGGACCAGGCAAGCACCATACCCACGAGTTTCAGATAATCGAACAAAGGAGTATCAATCAATGTATCAGTATGACCCGCATGAGATAGAACCAAAGTGGCAGGCGATCTGGGCTGCGGCCAATCTGGATGCGGTTGATGATAACAGCGAGAAGCCTCGCTACTACGCGCTGGAGATGTTCCCGTATCCGTCAGGTGACGTGCACATGGGACACGTGCGCAACTACAGCATCGGTGATGTGATAAGTCGCTATAAGCGCATGCAGGGATTCGAGGTGTTACACCCGATTGGCTGGGATTCATTCGGGTTGCCGGCCGAGAACGCCGCCATTAAACAGGGCAGCACACCAGCTACCTGGACCTACGCGAACATCGAGAAACAGCGCTCCTCGCTGAAGCGCATGGCCTTCTCATATGACTGGAGCCGGAAGGTGATCACCAGCGATGTGGATTACTATCGCTGGGGTCAGTGGATATTCCTCAAACTCTGGGAGATGGGTCTGGTAGAGCGGCGCTCCTCGCCGGTTAACTGGTGTCCGGATTGTATGACCGTGTTGGCTAACGAGCAGGTTGTTGGTGATGGCGTGTGCTGGCGCTGCAAGAGTATCGTTGAGCGCAAGGAGCTGGAGCAGTGGTTCTTCAAGATCACCAGCTATGCTCAGGAGTTGTTGGACGACCTGGACCAGCTGACAGGCTGGCCTGATCGCGTCAAGCAGATGCAGGCCAACTGGGTGGGACGCAGCACTGGCGCAGAGGTGGATTTCACGCTCTGCGACGCTAACGGTGAGCCCACCAACGAGCAGATCACCGTCTTCACCACTCGTCCCGACACGCTGTTTGGCTGCAGCTTCTTCTTGTTAGCGCCCGAGCATCCGCTGGTGCGCAGGTTCGTCACAGGTACTGTATACGAGGCTGATGTAAACCGCGTAATCGAGCTGGCTGCCAGTGCCACTGCTGTTGAGCGATCCAAGGGTGAGCGTGAGAAGAACGGTGCTTTTACCGGCCGCTATGTGATCAATCCCATCAATGGCGAAAAGGTGCCCATCTGGGTAAGCGACTACGTGATGATGGATTACGGTACTGGAGCCGTGATGGCCGTACCTAGCGGTGATCAGCGTGACTTCGAGTTTGCCCGCAAGTACGGCTTACCTATTCCTCCTGTTATCCTCGCGACCGATGATCCTCTGTACGCGCAACTGAAAGATCAGCCTGATCGCGTGATTGGTGATGTTCCTTGGTCAGAAGCCTATGCTGGTGATGGCGTGATGGTGCAAAGTGGCAGCTTCACCGGGCAACCAGGTGGCAAGGACTCCGCGGGTTCGCAGGCTGTTATCGATCAACTTGAAGCTATGGACAAGGGCCGTCCCACAGTCAACTTCCGCCTGCGTGACTGGCCGATCTCGCGTCAGCGCTACTGGGGCAACCCGATTCCAGCCATCTATTGCGATGTATGTGGTATCGTGCCAGTGCCTGAGGCCGATCTACCCGTAGTGCTACCGATGGATGTCGATGTGGCAAAGGGAGAATCTCTAGCGGATCGCCCTGAGTTCTACCAGGTCAAATGTCCAAAATGCGGAGCCGCGGCTCATCGCGAGACCGACACCATGGACACTTTCACTTGCTCAAGTTGGTATTATCTGCGCTATACCGACCCGCATAATAACGAACTGCCTTTTGCGCGCACAACAGTTGATGATTGGATGCCTGTCGACCAGTACATCGGTGGCATCGAGCACGCCATCTTGCATCTACTGTACTCGCGGTTCTTCACAAAGGCCCTGCGTGATGCCGGGCTGTTAGGTTTCAGCGAGCCGTTTAAGAACCTGCTCACTCAGGGAATGGTCAAGCTTAATGGTGAGACGATGAGCAAGTCGAAGGGCAACGTGGTTGCCCCCGAGGACATGATCGCTCGTTATGGTGCCGATGCTCTTCGCGCCTACATCCTGTTCATGGCACCTCCTGATAAGGATCTGGAGTGGTCGCAGGAGGGTCTTGAGGGTATGTATCGCTTTGTCAACCGTATCTGGCGCAGTGTCTTCGATCTGAGCGGTGAGGCAGTGGTTGATGAAGACGGCAACCTGCTTTCGGTCTACGACAAGTCGCTTGGACCCGATGACGCCGCTAGCAGGGGAGTGGATCTGAACCGCGAGCTACATCGCGTGATTGGAAAAGTGACGGGAGACATCGA
>JAAYYH010000132.1 GCA_012515495.1 Coriobacteriaceae bacterium
AGCTCAAGGCTGGCCTCGAGGAACGTGATCTTCTACACATCCTTGATAATAAATCCGCGGATGAGGAACCTGATGTCTCGCAGTTGTTGGAAATGGTCTTCTCACCCGATGACAGTGACCTGTTGCTTGGCGGTGAAGTGCCGCTGACCTACAGCGCCGACCCCGACGACCTGCTTGGTGCACCGCTGACGGTTCGCAACAACATCAATGATGTGGCAGAGTTGGACGAATTGCTCGGTATCGTTGATGGCTTCAAACTCGATGATGATGAAGAAGATGATGACTACGATGATGAAGATATCGAAGTAGACAACGACGACGAGGACGAGTACTGAGGCTCCTGAGTACAAGTGATCTCAAGTAATGCAATCAAGGCAGTCATCTCCAAGGTGACTGCCTTTTCGCATATCTCCGCTGTCTTGGCGGTGGACAACCCTGTTGATTGACGATGATGAACGCGATTATCAGCGGGATGATCAATGAGTCGGTGGGTCGTTGATAGTATGCACTCTTAGCAGCTATCGGTACCTTGATATGGTATTATTCGAACAACACATAGGTGTATTGAAATCGACGTATCAAAGGGATATGTTGAAATCTCGGCCGAAGGGAGATACTCATGTCAGACGATCTCAAAGAGCCGCAAGCTCCAGCTCCTCTCATCCCACCTCAAACCGACCACAGACTGACAACCGCAGCAGGAGCCCCTGTGCCCAATAATACGGATGCCCTGACTGCGGGACCACGTGGCCCGATGTTACTCCAGGATGTCTGGTACCTCGAAAAACTCGCGCACTTCGATCGTGAGGTGATTCCCGAGCGCCGCATGCACGCCAAAGGCTCGGGAGCGTTTGGCACCTTCACCGTCACTCACGACATCAGCAAGTACAGCTGCGCGAGTGTCTTCGCTGGTGTTGGTAAGCAGACAGCGGTCTTCGTGCGCTTCTCCACCGTCGCCGGTGAGAGGGGAGCAGCGGATGCTGAGCGTGATATCCGTGGGTTCGCCACCAAATTCTACACCGATCAGGGTAACTGGGATCTGGTGGGCAACAACACACCGGTATTCTTCATCCGTGACCCGCATAAGTTCCCCGATCTCAACCGTGCCGTCAAGCGCGATCCGCAGACGAACCTGCGCAGCGCGCAGAACAACTGGGATTACTGGAGCAGCCTGCCTGAAGCCTTGCATCAGGTCACAATCACCATGAGTGACCGTGGCTTGCCGATTGGTTATCGGAATATGCATGGATTTGGCAGCCACACCTATAGCTTCATCAACCGCGACAAACGGCGTTCCTGGGTCAAGTTCCATTGGGTCTGTCAGCAACAGATCAAGTGCTTTACCGATCAGGAGGCAGCTGAGGTGGTCGCTCGTGACCGCGAGAGTTCGCAAAGCGACCTATTCGGTGCTATTGCCGCAGGCGATTTTCCCAAATGGCAACTTAACGTCCAGATAATGACCGAGGAACAGGCGGTTACCCACTTCGAGAATCCCTTTGACATCACCAAGGTCTGGAGCCATAAGCTTTACCCGCTGATTCCAGTAGGTATCATGGAGTTGAACCGCAATCCCGAGAATTACTTCGTCGATGTCGAGCAAGCCGCCTTTAATCCCGCTCACGTAGTCCCGGGAATCAGCTTCTCGCCAGATAAATTGTTGCAGGGCCGTCTGTTCTCCTATGGCGATGCTCATCGTTATCGCCTAGGTGTCAATCACGACCTTATCCCAGTCAACAAGGCCATCGTTGACGTTCACGCCTATCATCGAGACGGTCAGATGCGAGTAGACAGCAACTATGGCGCTGCTGCAGGTTACACTCCAAACAGTGTTGGCGAATGGCTGGAACAGCCCGAGTTCGCTGACTATGTTGACCTGCCACTGCCATCTTCTGAGGAGCTTGCGCGCTATAGTGCCTACACCAACGATGATGATACCTTCCACCAACCTGGTGATCTCTGGCGTTTGATAGAGCCTGAAAAGAAGCTTTTGCTGGTTGAGAACACGGCTCGAAACATCATGGACGCGACCATCAACATCAAGTTGCGTCACGCTGCTCACTGCTATCTTGCCGATGTAGGATATGGAACAGCCATCGCGGATGCCTGTGAACTGGATCTGGCCAAGGTCAAAGAACTGGCCGCTCTGCCGTTGTCCGAGCGACTGGCGGCGACGGTGACCCGAAAGAACCGATAGTCGAGCATGATCAAGACGTATGTAGGCTTGCGTGCAATCGCCAGGTCAGCTGGATAAGGCATAAGGTCTGGATAGAGCCAGCCACAGACGGTTCCCCGTGTGTGGCTGGCTGTTCTTTCGATACGGGATCTTTGTTGCTATAATTCTCACTTGATGATAATGTTTTCCAATTATGCTCTACGTTCGCAGTTATTGGGGTGATGGGGAGGATCGATGGATATTCCGATGGGTATCGACTGGCGGGAGGCGTGGTGCGCACGCGACAATAAGCGACGGGCGCGCAACGGCCAAGCATACTGGAACAATCGCGCGGTGGATTATGTTAAGAAAGCCGAGCGCTCGGATTATAGTCAATATAGTGATATCTTCTTTGAATACCTGAAATTGCAACCAGGCAAGAGTGTGCTGGATATGGGCTGTGGTAACGGCATCTTGACCCTGCCTATGGCGCGAGCAAAACACCAGGTCATCGCTGCCGATTTCTCTGATGCCATGCTTGAATCCCTGACCAAACGGGTGCAGGATGAGGGGCTCTCTACGGTAACCGTGAAGAAGCTGGATTGGGATGAGGATTGGCTGGCAGCCGGTATGCAGCCGAAATCTTTGGATATAGCG
>JAAYYH010000133.1 GCA_012515495.1 Coriobacteriaceae bacterium
CAGCCGTTGCAATCCGTCAGTCATCACTGGCCATAAAACAAAAGAGAGCTCGCTTGCGGGCTCTCTTTTGTGTTTGTCGCAAATCTTCCTATTGACAGAAGCGTCAATACAGTTAATAGTGTATATAGTGTTAGTATACAGGAGAGTATGCCTATGAAAATTGTTGTATCGAACCGCTCGGGTGTGCCGATATATGAACAGATAAAAGAGCAGATAAAGACAGCGATCTTCTCAAAAGAGTTACGCGAGGATGACCAGCTGCCCTCGATACGCGGTCTGGCTCGTGACCTGAAGATCAGTGTCATCACGACCTCGCGAGCGTATAGCGATTTGGAAGATGAGGGATTCATAGCCAATGTGCAGGGAAAAGGCTGCTATGTATTACCACGGAACAAAGAATTGGCGCGAGAGAACGCGCTGCACAGGATTGAAGATGGACTGCAATCCGCTATCACGGTAGCTAAGGCAGAAGGTGTGAGTAAGGAAGAGATGTTAGAGCGATTGAATCTATTGTGGGAGGACGAAGAATAGGATGAGCAGTAACTTGAACAATAGCTTGAATAACAGTACTGATGCCAATACCTCAGATACCATTTTGGAAGTTTCGGGCTTAAACAAAGCCTTCGAGAGGTTTGCTCTTGAGGACGTGACATTTTCTGTTCCTCGCGGTTATATCATGGGATTCATCGGTCCAAACGGAGCGGGTAAGACCACTACAATCAAACTGATACTAAACGTAATCAGTAGCGATTCAGGTAAGGTTAAGATCTTTGGCAAAGAGAGCAGTGCCAGTATAAATGAGAAGATCGGTGTTGTAATGGATGCACCGATGTATGTTGATGAATGGACAGTCTCTGATGTTGAGGCAGCGCTGGCACCATTTTATCTACAGTGGGATTCTGATCGCTATGCTGCCTATTTGCGTCAATTTGGCATAGATGCGAACAAACGGATCAAAGAGCTATCGCGGGGCATGAAGGTTAAACTACAGATCGCCGTTGCGCTTTCGCACCATGCTCAACTACTGCTCCTCGATGAGCCAACAAGTGGTCTCGACCCTGTAGCGCGCGATGAGATCTGCGACTTGTTGCGTGAATTCGTCGCAGACGAGAACAACAGCGTCTTGTTCTCAACGCATATCACTTCAGACCTTGAGAAGACAGCCGACTATATCACCTTCATACTCAATGGCAGGATAGTCTTCACGGGAGCGAAAGACGATTTGCTGGAATCCTATGCACGCGTCACAGGGGGACTGGAAGATATCAACGAGGACCACAGGAAGCTGATTGTGGGATACCGCGAGCACAGAACCGGATTCGAGGGGATGATTGAGGCTTCCAAGGCAGGCATATTGCCGCGAACCGTACTCGTCGAACCAATCAGTCTCGATGAGATCATCATCTTCATGAACAAGGGAGCAGTAGTCAATGGATAAGATCAAATCATTCATCAAACTGGACTATATCACTATCAAGCCCTACCTCTCTGTGAAGAATCTGCTGATATTTGGTTGCATCATGGTTTTCCTCACCGCCATGTCAGGCAATCTGGCATCGGG
The DNA here is from genome assembly GCA_012515495.1 of Coriobacteriaceae bacterium. Classification (GTDB taxonomy): domain Bacteria; phylum Actinomycetota; class Coriobacteriia; order Coriobacteriales; family UBA8131; genus UBA1419. The sequence continues at coordinate 1,562 of JAAYYH010000133.1, forward strand.
ATTGGGTGTTGGCATGATGTTGGGCACAATCTATCTTGGCTACCCGTTTGCGCTTGGCGAGAAGAGCAACATGGACGCTCTGTACACAACGTTGTCAGTTGATCGAAAAACGGTAGTTGCAGGAAGGTTTGCCTTCATCTTCCTTTTCAATCTGTGTTCTATTATTGCTGCCCTCGTGATCGCGGCCATCACCCTGTTCATTGCCGGAAAATTGGATTTCAACGCAAATGGTGTTGAAACCTTAGTTGCCATTGTCATGATCGCAGCGCTATTCGCTGTAATCCAATTGTTCCAGTTACCAGTGTTCTTCAGGTATGGCTATACCAAGGCCAAATTGCTCACATTCATGCCGTTTATCGCTCTCATGGTCGGTTATTTCTTGATTAGCGGATTCGCGGGTCAGCTATTTGGCGATCTGCAGTTCATCTTGAGTGTCGGGAATTTCCTCGCAGCCAATCAGATGTTGATAATCGTTTTAATAATACTCGCGATGCTGTTAGCGACCTTTATCTCATATCGGATATCTGTCAAGGCTTATGCTAAGAGGGAATTCTAACTGGTGCTAGGCTGAAGAAGTGGTCTTATTCCAGCAGCTTTGGCCCAGCAGCAACAGGATTCAGTTGTTTGAGTTCAATCGGTTAGGGTACGGTCAGGATAGATTAGCTCGGTTCAGCTGGATCCGCTTTGTCACTTCGAGCGCTTCAAGGTCCTCTTCGTCGTGGCTGATGAAGAACAGAGCCCTATCGCCTAGATGGTTGTTTATGAACTCCCAGGAACAACCTTTTGATTCCTGGTCAAGTCCGGTAAAGGGCTCATCTAGGAAAATCACATCTGAATCGGCTGCTAACGCGCGTGCGATTTCGACACGTCGACGCATTCCGCCCGATAATTGTGACACTGGCTTGTTCAACGATTGATCGGGGAGTAGCTGCGACAGGAGTGATTTAGCCTGCTCTCTGGTTGTCTTCTTTCCCGCAGTCAACATGACATTCTCTATTGCATTGTGATCCTCAAAGAGCCGTGCATCTTGGAAGACAGCGCTTAGCGCAAGATTATTCTGGATCAAACCAGCGTCAGGTTCGACGATTCCGCTGAGAATGTTCATCGCGGTTGTCTTTCCCGAACCCGAGGGGCCACAGAGCGCGATTCTGTCGCCGCTGTCAATTTGGCAGGAGAAGTCACCAAGCACCTCGTGCCCGTCAAACATCTTGACGATATGACTGGCTCTTAGAGACTTCTCGGCAGGGGACACAGATATCGAGTTAATTGGATGCGCGGGGCTTCTTGAAGCCAATGCCAAGCGCCATGCCAGAGGCTCTGTCTTCTGCAATGCTTTGATGAATAGCAGCTCGCAGAGGACGCTGGCGATGACGATGATGACTGTCCAGGCGAGGAGATCAGCTGAGGATAATGTCAGCTTTGCCTGATAGATATACTCACCGAGACTATTGTTGGGCAACCCGATAAGTTCTGCTGCTACGCCCGCCTTCCAGCACAGGCCAACAACACTCTTTCCGTTTGCAATAAAGAGCGGCAAGAGCGAGTACCAATATACTGTCAACACTCGGCAGATTGCTGGAACATCAAAGACGTTGAGCATCTGTAACATCTTCTTATCATGTGACGCCAGACCCTCTTTTGTCAGTGAATAGAATGAAGGGAATGCGATCAGAAAGACCGCAAACAGGCTCACATAAGATGATCCTGTCCAGAACAGTATCAGAACGATGAAGCAGACTATCGGCACACTCTTTATGAACTGGATTGCCGGCATCAACACTGTTGAGATGAGGCCATATCTCCAAGCCAACGTGCCCAGTAGCAAGCCCATGATCATAGCCATCAGGAAACCTGCCGCTATTTTGGCCAGCGACATCACCACCGTAGCCCAGAAAGAGGGGATGAGCAGATTATGCGTCAGCGCCACAGCTACGTCTATCGGACCACTGAGCAGGATTTTGTTATCGATAAGCAAGCTGGCTATTTGCCAGACAAATAGCCAGAAGACTACGGCAAGCAAGTATTTTGTCGCTGGCGAGATACGCATTTCATGAACTTAAGTAGTAGAAGTCCTCTGTTGGTACAAACCCACCAACCGCATCGGGACTTTGATTGAACAGTGCGTTGAGATAATGCGAGAGAGAGGACTCCATTTCATTACCAGTCAGACATACCAGATTACATCCAGGTATTGATTCAGCAGCGATAACCTCATTGCTGATGATACCGAGCTCGACGATATAACCAGCTGATTTGTGTGGGTTGGCATTGACAGTCGCAACTGATTCAGCTTGTTTACTGAGGAACTCCGCAATAACCTCTGGATGTTCACTGGCAAATGACTTACGCGCCACTGTAACACCTGTGACCATTTCCTCACCCATTGCTTCTTCCCAAGGTTCGTTGAGATCAATGCATCTCAACAGGGCAGGATTCTGGGCGATTACAGAGGTTACGTAGGGCTCGGGTAGGACAGCGATGGCGTTAGGGTCCGCAAGTAGTACAGCCGCGAGCTCAGTCGCCTCAGATTTGAACTCCAAGGTAACAGCATCACTCAAGCCTTCATGTTCTAAAAGCGCCTTCAAGACGAACTCCGGAGTTGTGCCTTTTCCCGTCAAGAACACTTTCTTACCACTCAAGTCATTTATCGAGTGGATACTCGTGTCTGCGCTGACAACATGAAGGACGCCTAGCGTGTTGACGCTGATGGCTATGATATCTCCCTCAGTTCTTTGATAGAGGATAGACGCGAGATTTGCGGGTAGCAAAGCTATATCGGTCTCTTCTCTTAACA
>JAAYYH010000134.1 GCA_012515495.1 Coriobacteriaceae bacterium
ACGTTTGCCGATTGTCGAGCTCTCTATACCTACAGGTATCTTAGGAAAGAACACACAGGAATCCTTACAGTCTGGCATAGTCAGAGGTGAGGCAGCTCGTATCAACGGTCTCATTGAGATGATATCCAATGAAATCGGTTACGAGGCCACCATCGTGATGACGGGGAAGGACGCGGCATTGCTCGCTCCACTTTTAAAACGTGATGTCGAAATCGAAAGCAACCTCATCCTAATTGGGCTTCACGAGCTATTCAAGATGAACAGCAGGAGATAACACTGAGCTGTCACTCGAACTCTAGAATACCGTCTCGTTCAGCTTCGTGGGAAGCTCGATTGAAGCACTAGGCTGCAGTGAAATGTCATAGATCATTGCTTCGATATGATTTGGCTTGACCGCGGTGATATCGGCGAAACTTTCAGATAATACCCTGATGATTGCGTTGATTGTGTCCCTGTTATTCAGGCTGTCCTCGTGTTCAATCTTTCCAGAGATCAGATACGTGACTGTCTCAATGCCCCTATGGGGATGAGTGGGAAAGCCTGCTGTGTAATCATCGGGATTTGTTGAGTCGAAGGAATCCAACATCAGGAAAGGATCGAAATCCTTGGTGGTCTCCTTGCCCAGCACTCGTACCAGCTGGACTTCGGCACCATCGACAGCCTGTTGTCCGCGCACCAGCTAACTGACCTCACGTCTAACCATACTAGTCACAGCCCTTCGGTATCCGGGTTCGTTTACTACGTGAAGTTGCGATCTTTTTCTTCAACAAAGTATATATCAGTGCGACGCGGTTTAATGAGATAGAGGCAATCAATAAAGTAGCTTAAGTTTTAAGCATAATTTGGGGGTCTTTCAGCTAGTAGGAATAAAATCAAGCGATAAGCAGTGCAAATACAGTGCCAGTACGTCTGATACTGCAAAATTGATTAGTGTCTGATTCACTTTTCACCTGTTATTCAGTAGGTATCTGCCTTACGTTTCAACTAGTTTCTATATGAACAAGGATTAGAGGATGAATTGAATATGGGGGTATGTATGGCTGATCTCGATAACGTTAGTTTTCTCGCTGACAAAGAGACCTTACAAAACCAGGTAATGACATTTGAACGCAAAGTCGAACATGTCGGTGCACTACTGTTCGCCAATAATCTCAACCGTCCTGTCTTGTATCGCATCCTTACCAGTGTAGAACCAGGAGCACTTCCGGTCTTCGATCTCGAGGAGCGCATTCAGGCGATGCCTGAATTCAAGTCCGCAACACAGCCTCCTTACTATCTCATCGATTGGCTCGTGAAGGCTGAAGCCCTGGATTTCATCGAGTTGGATTACGCAGGAGAACCCGTGACCGCGGAGCGTCGAGCAGGCAAGACCGAGGATGAAATCGATGACATGATCGCCGATATGTTGATTGAGATCACCGATGTAGGTTGTGAGGTACTGAGGATCTTCTCCCCACTGCAAAGGTTGCAGGATCTACTTGAGGAGGTTCCCGAACGACTCGATACCTATGCGGAGGTTTTAAGATTCGTCACCGAGAAGCGCGGATTTGGCGAGATCGATCAGCTCTTGCAAGGCAGGCCAATCTTAATGCATGGCAGACGGCCCAATGATAACCCGATGCAGCCCAGCGTCTTTGTGGACAAGTTAGCGGCGGCTGGCGGCATCATCTATGACGAAGGCTGGATAGTAACACCAGAGGGAAAGGAGATGCTTGAACGGATTCTCAGCAAGTGACAAGGGGATATCGAGAAAGAAGGAAAGGAGTGAAATAATGAGTCAAGCTACACTGACACGTCGTACGTTCGTTCAGTCCGCAGCAGTTGCAGGTGCCGCCATGTTCATGGGATCGGCTCTCGGCGGTTGCCTCGGCCAAAGCGACAAGCCGACACCTGCAGGGCCTAGCACGCCGGTATTGGATATGTATCCGTCGGTCTGCCATGGCTGTATCCAAGCTTGCCCGTGTAAGGTCTATGTTTCAGATGGTGTTGCCATCAAGATTGAGGGGCATCCAGATGCTCCCACCAGTCTGGGATCACTATGCCTGAAGGGCTCGAACCAGATCCACACCTGCTACAGTCCGCGACGGGTTCTCTATCCACTAAAGCGCACCAGCGAACGTGGAGCAGCCAATGCCACCTGGGAACGTGTCTCCTGGGATGAGGCCATTGAGCTGGCGGCAACAAAGATAGCTGAGGCTATCGAGAAATACGGCACCTATTCATTCTTCGCCTCTGTTGGTGGCGGTGGTGCCTACAGCTTCATGCAAGCCATGACGATGCCGATGGCCTTGGGTTCACCTACGGTATTCGAGCCAGGTTGTGCCCAGTGCTATCTTCCGCGTTTCACCGAAGCCGCCTATATGTACGGTGGCGCAGACCAGTCAATTGCTGACGCTGCTGTACTGGAATGCTTCAAAGGTCTGGCTCCACTGGAGGAGGCCAAGGGCGTCACCCAGGATACCAAGGTTTTAGTCCTTTGGGCTGCTCAACCGTCTGTATCGCAAACATCACAGTCTGGTCGCGGTATGGCTGAACTTCGTGCCCGCGGCTGCAAGACCATCGTCGTCGACCCCAACTTCTCACCTGATGCCACCAAGGCAACCATCCACCTGCCGGTCCGTCCTGGCTCGGACGCCGCGCTGGTCCTTTCCTGGTATCGAGTCATCCTTGATGAGAAGCTCTATGACGAGGAGTTCACCAAATACTTTACCAATATGCCGTTCCTCATCAATCCAGACACCAAGCTGCCGTGGTTGGCAACTGAGGTCTTTGGTGACGATGCTCAGACCACTCCCGCTGATACCCCAGTCTATGTCTGCGTCGATGAGAATACCGGCC
>JAAYYH010000016.1 GCA_012515495.1 Coriobacteriaceae bacterium
TAATCTGCGCGCGCTCCCCACCAGGTCAGTCTGGGATCGACATCGATGATCTTGCTTCCCAGCTGGACGCATTCAACGAGCCAATGGCCCAAGAATCCGTCAGCGTTTGATTTGATGGGCTCATTACCCCAGATGAGGATGACGCCCGGTGCCTGCCATTCGGGATTATTATAACGATCGTGATGGGCCTGAGAAGCATCAACGATGATCATGTCGCCATACTTTGCCGATGTGCCGATCATTCGAGGCAGATAGCAAGCGAAGCCACCAAATCCAAAGGTTGAGACATTTGGAGTCTCCATACAGGCACTGGCAAAATAGGGGACCTGCCAACCGATATTCCTACCGGTGCCGTGAACAACCACGATGCTTTCAGAGCCATGTTCTGCTTTGATTTTAAGTACGTTCTCGGTGATGGTGTCCAGTGCCTCATCCCAGCTGATACGCTCCCACTTGTTCTCGCCACGTTCGCCAGCGCGCTTCATCGGGTATTTGAGGCGATCTGGATGGTCGACAGCTTCAGGCATCGCCAAACAGCGCATACATAGCTTGCCGTTGGCAACTGCGTTCAGGGGGTCTCCCTCGACTTTACAAAGCTTGTTATCCTTGGTGTAAAGAAGAACACCACAGCCCATATGGCAACCGGGAGGTGACCAATGTGTGGTGCGTGTAACCGTGAAATCACCCTCTTGCCACTGCCACTCGCCCTCATGATAAGCTGTCTTATCGAGCTTATCCATGTATTCCTGATAATTACTCATGCCGCTCCTTTCGATGCTTATTGTGCAACCGTCTTTCGGTCAGGCAACAAAATGCTCTGGTTCATCGTTAATTCTACGCAGTCAAGCCAAAAATTTCATGACGAATCAGACCCTATTCTCTACACATGACGCAAGAGACACGTAAGCAGAGAAGGCTTAGAAGAACACTGGCAACAATTGTAACTGTGATATAATGCCCCACGTATAAGCAGAATTTGCTGAGGTTGCTTCAAGTCAGTACAACCCGAGTGACTTCAGCAGTGTAATTGGTATTCAGATTATTATTAAGCAAACCGTAGAGTTGGGCATGGTAGATCATTTCGACTGACAGTCTGATTCACGCTCATAGCGCGGCAAGAAGACTGTCGCACGCGTCTGTTTTCTATGTAATACAAGAGAGGTGCGGATTTTGTCTGAGTCGGTCCACTCAAATCAGGTTCCTAAGAGAAGTGAATGGATTCTAGTCAACTATCATGTTGCCCTTGGCTGCATAGGCGCGGTAACATGCTTCGCTTGGCTGTTCTCAATGCTAGGGTCAACGATTTTCATTCCTTATGCTCTCATGCCAGGACCGATTACCGGCTTAGTCCATGTTTCTCTCATCATCGGCTGCCTGTTTTCTCTGTATGTATGTTGGTTTCTCTCTGATTACTTTTCCCGACATCGATTGGTCTTGGTATCTATATCGGCTGCTGTGACCTTGTTATCGTTCGCTGGTCTGATGGGTTCTGCCAGTCTTGAACCCTGGTGGGTCATGATCTTCTCATTTGGTTTGGGCAGTGGCTGTATGTTCCTTTATGTTCTCTACGGAGAATTTATCTGTGTCTTCTTCCAGTCTGATATGAGACAGTATGTTATAGGCATCTTCGCGGCCAGTCTTCTCCTTTGCTTTGGCATATTACTTGCTGGTCCACAGACCAACTTCCTGCTTCCGATGATCTTTGCTGTACTTTCCCTAGTCATTTATCTGGTGCTATATCGATTGGAGGAGCTGAAGAGCCTGCCATTTATCGACAGGAAGACTTCCGATTCGCGGAGTTGTGTTGTCTGGCGCTCTTATCTTGCTACTATCGCCGCGGGTCTCGCAGCCGGTTTTGGTCTTGGCTGTATCTTGCTCACCCAGCGCGTGAGCCCCTGGATCAACTTCATTGTTGTTCCGATTCTGATACTTTTCACTCTTGTGTTGTTCGCAGACTCTCTGCGTAATAACAGGATCAAAGAAGCGACAGCGATGCGATATTTCCTGCCTATCGCTGCGGTGGTTGCTTTCCCCATGATCTTCGTTCCCGCTGACGTGCGGTTCATTTTCGCAACGCTGTTGCTCTGCGGCAGCCTATTGCCGATCACCTGTTCGCTTTCTGCAATATCACGACATATCGGTATCTGCAAGCTCTCACCCATCAGGGCCTTTGCCTTCGGACGGACTATGCCGTTTTTGGGTTTATTGATTGGTGGGGTCATCAGCTTTGTTGGATTCCATGAGGAATTCGCTCATTGGTTCGATGGATTGGCGAGCGTGTTTTCCATCGCACTCTTCTTGTTGCTGGTGATCTTTGCGGCTTCTTTCGTCATGACGGAGGATAATTATCCCGATGAGAGCCGTTTTATAGTAGCCGCCCGTTCTAATGATGAGGCGGATGGATCTACTGCAACGCTCGTCGCGCCTCCTGGCATACCTATCCATAAAATTATGTCCGATATCAGCACAGAGGCTACTGCAGAACAAGGCAGTGATCGGAAAGCAATCTTCTATTTGAAATGCGATGCCATTGCTGAGCGTTATGGTCTATCGGAACGACAGAAAGAAGTCTTGGTGATGTTGGCAAAAGGGCGGAATGCCGACTATATCACCGAGAAGCTCGTCATCTCCACTCATACGGCAAAAGCGCACATCTA
>JAAYYH010000135.1 GCA_012515495.1 Coriobacteriaceae bacterium
AGAAGAAAGCCGGGGTGTTGTGGGAATACGGAAGAACATCAAGTAAAGTAGCCAAAGCGCAACTACACTGAGGATAACCCAAACGTAGATTCTCTGTACAATCCATGCACTGATTCCCATAACACTAAACGAGACGATTACTATCCTGATCTTCTGTCCTAGGGGTATGCCGCCGCTTTCCTTGAATGGGAGGACGTATCGCTTGTAGACAGCAGTGTTCTTTATCCACGCATGGTAGCGGGGGGAACTATGAGCGAACAGGAATGTTGCCAACAGCAACAATGGCGTCGTTGGTAAAACCGGCATAAAGATCCCCACTACTCCAATGATAAGAGCCAGCCAGCCAAGACAAAATAGTATTACGCGCTTCAGTTTCATAGCTGGCAGTCTAACAAATCCTATTCAGATTGCGAACAAGATTTGGGAGTTCTTCTATCTGGGTCAACTCCATCTGAGCGTCAGCGGCACGCAACCGTTCACGGGAGAACATTCCCCATAATGCCGCAACCGCTATGGAGCCAGCTGCTCTAGCTGCCTCCATGTCATAGGGGCTATCACCTAAATATATAGTCTGATCAGCAGAGACGCTCATGCGCTCTGCTGCCAACAACAGTGGCTCTGGATCAGGCTTGTGCTTATCTGTGTCATTAGAGCCGATAACTAACTCAAAATAATCACTAAGATTGAAGCGAGAGAGCCCACGAGCGGCAACTTCGCGTCGTTTTGAAGTCACCACTGCCATCCTCATGCCTTCAGCCTGCAGAGTATCTAAAGCCTCTCTTGTGCCAGGAAAATATTTGATCAGCTCGTCATGAACGATACTGTTGTGCTCCCTGTACACCCTTACCAATTCATCAGCATGCTTTGGGCTGATAACCCTCATCTGATAATCCAAAGGAATACCAACCATATCCGTAAGCTGCTCATCGGGCGGACTATAACCCAGGACTTTCTGGGTCGCATAGCGAAAAGATGCCAGAATCAGGGCTGCCGTATCCACCAATGTACCATCAAGGTCAAACAGCACGACTTCAATTGGACGCGTGTTTTGATTATTCTTCATCAAAGATGTCTTCTTCGTCATCGTCAACGTTTTCCGTGTCAACCGAATTGTCCCCCTCCGAGGCTGTCGGTCCCTCAAACATCACTTCCTGGCCATCGATATTTGAGGCTTGCTTCTTCTTTTTGCTGCCGGCAACTCTTGCTACGGCCGTTACCCGATCGCTATCGCTGACGTTCATCACCTTGATGCCCTGAGTTGCTCTGCCTAGCTGTGATATATCACCGGATTTAACTCTGATCAATACACCCTCTTCAGAGATAATCATCAGCTCTTGGCCGGGCTGGATGATCTTCATTCCTGCCAAAAGACCCTTCTTCTCGGTCATCTGGATTGTAAAGACACCTTGCCCTCCTCGATGATGCTCTGGATATTCGCTAATTGGAGTTCGCTTGCCATAGCCGTTTTCGGTGATGACAAAAAGCTCGCTCCCATCATGAGCAATCTCCATGCCTAAAACGCGCGCATCCTTGGTGGTTGTCATGCCTTTGACTCCCGTGGTGTCACGACCCATAGGCCTCGCTTCGCTCTCATCCCATTTAATCGCCTTGCCTGATGAGCTGACCATCACGACTTTTTGTCCAGCTTTTACTCTGCGCACAGCTATTAGGGCATCGTCATCACGTAGATTGATAGCGATCAACCCATCACGGCGTGAGCGCTTATAAGCGCTCATTGCAGTTTTCTTTACCATGCCGCGCTGAGTGGCAAACATCAGATACTCTTCTTCTGGAAACTCTTTTGAGGTGATAACTGCCGCAATCTTCTCGCCGGCTTCAAATGGTAAAAGATTTACGATAGCAGTACCTCTGGCATGTCGTGATCCAACAGGCAATTCGTGTACCTTCAGCCTATATACTTTCCCTTTGGTGGAGAAGAACAACATATAGTCGTGCGTTGAGGCTATAAACAGGTGCTCAACGAAGTCATCCTCTTTCAGGTTCACTCCTTGGAGCCCCTTCCCGCCTCTCTTCTGTTGCCTATAGGTTGCCACAGGAAGACGCTTAACATACCCAGTGCGGGTGATAGTGACCACCATGTCTTCTTCCGCGATAAGGTCTTCGACCTCAAGATCCTTGGCATCATTAGCGAGTTCGGTACGTCGTTTATCTGCAAATCGTTGCTTTATATCATTCAATTCATCTTTGATAATCATGTGCACCAGGTTGGTATCAGAAAGTACCTTCTTGTAATATTCGATTTTTTGGAGCAAATCGTTTAATTCTTCTTCGATTTTAACTCTTTCAAGACCAGTCAAACGCCTAAGTCGCATCTCAAGTATTGAATCTGTCTGTGCGAGAGACAACCCAAAGCGCTCCATCAACGCAGTGCGGGCTTCATTATCATCGCGCGAACCTCTGATGATAGCGATTACCTCATCAATATTATCCAAGGCGATAACAAGGCCTTGAAGAATATGAGCCCTCTCCTCTGCTTTTCTTAGATCGAAGCGGGTTCGCCTTTCAATAATCTCTTCCTGATGACGGATATAGTAATAAAGAACCTCTTTCAAGCTCAGGGTTCGAGGAACACCATCCACCAATGCGAGCATGATGACGCCAAAATTTGTCTGAAGCTGAGTGTGCTTATATAGCTTGTTCAAGACTACCTGCGGAATGGTGCCTTGCTTAAGCTCAATTACCAGACGCATGCCCTTACGGTCCGATTCATCTCGAACCTCACTGATTTCCGTGATCTTCTTATCCCGAACAAGCTCTGCAATCTTCTCGTGCATCCTAGCTTTGTTAACCATATAAGGTATCTCATAAACCACAATGCGATCGCGCCCGCTGGTGGTCTTTTCTAACCTAGCTTTTGCACGAATCGTAATCGAGCCACGTCCGGTTTCATATGTTTCCCTGATTCCACCCTTTCCCATGATTGTGCCTCCAGTGGGAAAATCGGGTCCCGGCAAAACAGCAAGAAGGTCGTCTGTTGTCACATCGGGATTATCAAGGTAAAGACAGGTAGCATCAATCACCTCTCCAAGATTGTGAGGTGGTATATTGGTTGCCATACCCACAGCAATACCCGACGAACCGTTAACCAACAGATTTGGGAAGCGAGCTGGTAAGACACTGGGTTCCTGTAAAGATTCGTCATAATTCGGTTGGAATCCTACGGTTTCCTTATCAAGATCACGCAGTAGTTCCATAGCTGCTTTTTGTAATCTTGATTCCGTATAACGCATGGCTGCTGGCGGGTCTCCGTCAACAGAACCAAAGTTACCATGACCATCGACCAAGGGTACTCTCATAGAGAAGTTTTGGGTAAGCCTGACCATTGTGTCATAGACGGCAGCGTCCCCATGAGGATGATATTTACCAATAACTTCACCAACAGTCCAAGCTGACTTCTTGTGTGGTCTATTGGGCGTTATCCCGCTCTCATTCATCGCATAGAGTATGCGACGGTGAACTGGTTTTAATCCATCACGCACGTCCGGCAACGCTCTTGCCACGATGACGCTCATTGAATAAGCCAGAAAACTGGTGCGCATCTCTTGTGATAGCTCGATTGGAACCGTTGTGCTTCCGCTTAAATCTATCTCTTGTGTCTTGTCTGCCACCTGTTCTCCTCCTAGATATCCAAGAAGCGTACGTCTTTAGCGTACTTCTGAATGAATTGTTTGCGCGGTTCAACTTGGTCACCCATCAGGTCAGATACTGTTTTCTCCGCAGCTAATGCATCATCCATAGTCACTTGCAATAATGTGCGATTAGTGGGCTCCATTGTTGTATCCCACAACTGCTCTGGATCCATCTCGCCTAAACCTTTATAACGCTGGATCGTGTATTTGGTTTCTTTGGGAAGCTGATTTAATTCTTTTTGCAGATCCTCATCGCGATACAGATATTTGTGCTTTCTGCCAACACTCAAGCGATAAAGCGGTGGTTGCGCGATATAGATATAACCATTCTCAATCATCTGCGGCATGAAACGGAAGAAGAATGTAAGCAGTAGACAACGGATGTGCGCACCATCAACATCAGCATCTGTCATGATGATTGCTTTATGGTAGCGGGCCTTTTCGATCTCAAAATCTTCACCTATACCCGTGCCAAGTGCAGTAATCAGTGTATTGATGGTTTCGGAGCTCAAGGAGCGATGAAGGTTTGCTCTTTCGATATTCAATATTTTTCCACGTAAAGGCAAGATGGCTTGGAAAGAACGCTCGCGTGCCTGTTTTGCTGAGCCTCCCGCACTATCGCCCTCAACGATATAGATCTCAGTCAGCTCAGGATCCTTTAATGAACAATCAGCCAGTTTCCCTGGTAATGAAGTATCTCTGGCTTTTCTGGCAGTTTGTTTGTATTTGTTCACTGCCTCGCGAACCCTTTTTTCCTCAAGTGCTTTATTTATTATCGTACGAGCAGGATTTGGGTGTTCTTCGAGGAATTCCGCCAGCCCTTGCATGACTGCTGATTGAGCAAGACTACGAATGTCGGTATTCCCGAGTTTTGTCTTTGTTTGTCCTTCAAATTGCGGATCCCGAAGTTTAACTGAGATAACACAGGCTAAACCTGATCTCACATCTTCACCGGACATGTTGTCTTCTTTTTCTTTTAGCATATTATGACTGCGTGCATAATCGTTGATTATTCGCGTGATTCCATTTTTAAACCCATCCATATGGGTTCCACCCTCTGTGGTGTGAATATTATTTGCAAAAGCCAAAACCGTCTCATAATGCGTGCTGTTCCATTGAAGAGCGAATTCTATTTCACCGGCTTCAGAACTTGCGGAAAAATAGATTGGTTTTGAAAGCCCCGCTAAAACGTCTTTTCCTTCATTAATATACTTCACAAAATCTACAATACCGCCTTCATAGCGGAATTCCTCACGATAAGGGCCAGTTCCATCCTCGTTCTTAATGCGCTCATCAGTGAAGATGATCCTTAGATTCTTATTAAGGAAAGCCACTTCTCTTAAGCGTGTGGATAAGGTATCGGTGTCATAGGTTATAGTTTCAAATATTTCTGGGTCAGCCCAGAATGTAGTCTTCGTGCCAGTTTTACGTGTTTTTCCAGTTTGTTCTAACTTTCGGGTGGTTTTCCCTCGCTCAAAGTCCATCTGCCAAATACTGCCATCTCTATATACTTCAACTTCCATACGTTGAGACAAGGCATTTACTACACTCACTCCAACACCATGGAGCCCGCCAGATACCTTATAGCCTTCACCACCAAATTTTCCGCCGGCATGCAGAATAGTAAGAACCACCTCAAGAGTGGAGATTTTCATTTTTGGGTGTTTGCC
>JAAYYH010000136.1 GCA_012515495.1 Coriobacteriaceae bacterium
AGTGGCAACGTCGCGCACTATATCCAATACATCATTCGGACACGTATCTACACAGATTCCGCATGCGGAACACTCATCAACATTAATTATCGGACGCGGCATGGCTTTCTCCTTACGGATCGCTGTTGTTGTTGAACATGAAGCGTATGTTCATGTTCGCGTGGAATATATAGTAATAACACCTGAATGGCAAGAGCGGTTACGGCATCGTTACCATCGCCCTACCTGAATGAACAAGAGCATGAACAAGAGTGGAACAAGCGGCAAACAAACAACGGATGAATCTCAACCCTTTCGCACGTTCACCTAATCCTTTTACCGATATAACGGCAAGTAGCCTAGTACAAGAACTCAGATGAGATTCTCAAAATTTACTGTTGTATTAGCGGCGTATATTAGTATTTATTATTTGCTTAACCAACTTTTACGCTGTGATTCTTATATTTATTACTATGTATTCTCTTCCAATTTCAAGGTAGCAAATGATTCAAAGCCCTTTTAGTGCCATTTGCGCTATAATGCGGTGGTTGTCTGTTTGGTTGAAGAAATCAAACTGGTAAGATGTGCGTCGTCGCACCATTTGAAAACAATAGAAAGATGAGGTGTTAACATGTGCTTTAGGCCAGCCGCAGTTGAGATGCCGGATCCGGATTGTCCGGAATGTGGGCAAAAGATCCACATGCTTCCCGGTGTTGAGATGAAGGAATGCCCCAATTGCCATTGTGATCTGGCACAATATGCCGACAGAATGGCTCCTGCTTTCCCAGGTGCACCAGGTGCCCCTGGCATGCCTGGCGCCCCCGGTGCCCCAAAACCCCCAGGTGCTCCCGGTGCCCCAAAGGCCCCCGGCGCTCCAAAAGCCCCCGGTGCCCCAAAGACACCAGGCGCGTAACGCTGATAGTCAATCATGAACTTGAGAAGAGTCCGCTTCATGCGGGCTCTTCTGTTAGAATCGGTCTTGTGGGACAATCGACTCTTTGAACCTAAAATACCACGCTTGGTAGTGACGAGGAGATTTCTGTGCTTAACAGCGAGATAACCATAAGTATCGCTACAGATCAACATGGCAGCGATAGAGAAACTGTCACCTGTATCCCTGGCCAAACTGTCTTAGAAGTCCTCCAAGCGGCAAATATAACCCTGAACGCTACTTGTGGTGGCAGAGGAACATGCGGTAAGTGCAGAGTGCTGATTGAAGACTCAGACGGGCTCAACTACCGCCTCGCCTGTAGAACCTTGGCTACATCGGGAATGCTGATTATCGCCAATGAACCGAAGGAAATGCTGATCCAAGAAACAGGAAACGGCCTGAGTCACGAAGTTGACGAAGGTGGTGAGGGCTATGCAGTAGCCATAGATGTTGGGACCACTACCGTAGTCTGCCGGCTTTTTGATTTGACTTCTGGCGCTGTCAGGGGAGTTGCAAGCAGCGTTAATCCTCAGGTTGTCTTTGGAGCAGATGTCATGAGCCGCATCGACGCCAGTATCGCTGGAAAGCTCACCGATATGCAGGTTCTACTACTCGATACCCTCCGTGACCTCATTGTCGATCTGTGCAAAGCAGCCGGAATCAGTCTCAAGGATGTTGTACGCATCGGTCTCGCCGCGAATACGGTCATGGAGCATATAGCTGCGGGCTTACCACCCGACTCGATTGGAGTTGCTCCCTTTACTCCCCTCTCCTTATTCAACGATGAACACCACTTCAAGGAGCTGCCAGTACCGGTTTGGTTCGCTCCGGCAATATATGGCTATGTAGGGGGCGACATCACAGCCGGAATACTTGCGACAGCCATGGATAAAGCCGCGCGTCCGCAATTATTAGTTGACCTGGGAACAAATGGCGAGATCGCGCTTGGAGATTCTTCAGGTATCCTTTGTGCCGCCACAGCTGCCGGACCGGTTTTTGAGGGCGCAGGGATTCACTTTGGTATGCCAGCGTTACCGGGAGCAGTAGCCACAGTCAAGCTGAGTGGAGACGATCTCGAATTGAGCGTCATTGGCAATGAAGCTCCTCTCGGTATCTGCGGCAGTGGCTTAATCGATATAGTGGCTCTGCTGCGCAATGAGGGCGTTCTTGACGCAGGTGGTCGAATGGTTGACAGGACAGAGCTCTCAGAGTTCTGGGCTGCTCGGTCTGGTGAGGAAAATGGCGTCAAGGTGATCTACCTTACTCTCGATCATAGTCTGTATATCACCCAGATCGATGTTCGCCAGCTTCAGCTTGCAAAAGGTGCGATATGCGCTGGAATCAACACACTATTGGAAAAACTCGGTATCTCAACTGCCGATATCGAGACGCTACAGATCGCCGGAGGTTTTGGGCGCGCACTTGACCTGAAAAGCGCAGCAGTAATTGGCCTCTTCCCCGCCGAATTACTAGATTGCGCAGTCTCAGCTGGTAACACCGCGATTGAGGGTATCAGCGCAGCTATGCTTTCCTCAAAGGCGAAACAGCGATTAGGACAACTGACAGAGCTCTGCACCTACATCGAGCTCTCGGCGGACGCTCGCTTCAACGAACTCTTCATCGAAGCCCTCGGTTTTTCCTGAGTTCAACAGCCCCCATCAAATGCAGGGACAACACGGTGCCGATCACCACTGAAATGCTTATTGATGATTTCAGCTAGTACTTCACGCTGACTATCATCCAATTGGCTTTTCAGTATCCACGTAAGCCCGCTGAAATAATAGAGCTCGTCGGTTTCGTAGACAT
>JAAYYH010000001.1 GCA_012515495.1 Coriobacteriaceae bacterium
CCTGAACGCTCCTTGAGCTCCATAACCTCGGCCAGAGTCGTGTCTGGTGAGACGTTTGAGTCACTGACCACAAACCCAGCCTTGTAATCCTTGACGCGCGCCACCATCTCAGCTTGATCCGCAATACTCTGCGATCCGTAGATGAACGAAAGTCCACCCTCACGCGCCAGCGCGATTGCCATGGTATCGTTGGATACACTCTGCATGATAGCTGAGACCATCGGGATCCTCAGGTTCAACTCGGGTCGCTCTCCCCTGCTGTGCTTGACCAAGGGCACGCCCAAATCAACGGCCGACGGAGTGCACTCAGCTGAGGAGTAGCCAGGAACAAGCAGATACTCGTTGAATGTGCGCGCCGCCTCTTCGTAATAGAAAGCCATTGCCAAAGATCCCTTCTCAAACATAACGGTATACATCGTCTCATTCTACTCTATCCGACTCTTTATTTTCAGGTGCAGGATGAGGCGGATTCGGGAACCGGAGGGCAATAAGTTGGCGATAAGTTGGTGGACCAACATCGCTGGCTTGAGTTCGATGATGCCTGCGCTTACCGTGACGCGAAAACCTCAAGAGATACCCCACGAGATACCTCAAGAGATACGATAATGCTTGCGCTCTCACAGTATTCCCTGTACAGTCTACGTTGCTGTTTACAAGGAGTTGCTGGATCCGCACTATAGCCAGGGGATGCGCGAGCGCACTATAGTACTGCGGATTCCAACCACACAGGAGGTTGGAGTGCGACCTGATATTACGAAACGCAAGTCGTTTGTCGATGATTTGCTGTCCTTGTGGCCAGGGCTGCGTTATTTGAGTCTGGGTGTCTGGCTTGCTTGGGCTTTCTTGGCCTACAGCGGTACGATGTGGCTCTCGGACGTCGAAGTCGACGGTGGCAATCTTTCCAATATGTATATCATCTCCACTGGTAGCTTCGCGTTAATCTGCCTGTTGGCGCCCTTTTTCCAACGCCCTGTGCAGATGATTCTCTCTTCACGGCGAAACCTGCTCTGCGCGGGTCTGCTTACCGTTATCGGCTCTCTTGCAATCATACTGGCTGGACCCTATTATCTGGCTGCCTATTGGCTGTTTGTTCTGGGCGATATCCTCACAGGCGTTGGAACCGCCTTCATTGCTTTGAAGATCGGTGAACTCTACGGTGAACTCAAACCACAGAAGGCTCTGGTCTACACCGCCTTGTCGCAGCTGGTTATCGTGGTTATCTATTTCACCGCGCTTGGCGGAGAGTTCTACCATCCCATTGAGGGTGGACCCTCGCTGGCTGGCATCATATCACTCGTTCTCTTGCCAATGATCGCAGCGTTTTTGGTGTCTACTTGCCCTTCGACTCCCAATCACATTGAGGGTGAACCGGACGAGAACTCCCCTGAAGAGTATTATCGGGAGATCAAATCGCTATCCACTGTTTTTTGGAAGTTCCTGATTGCCATCTTCATCTTCACAACCGCCTCATCGGTAATCAACGGCTTGATTGTCAGCTCCAGCCCTCTCAGCATTACGCTCGCAGGCAGCAACTCCCTGATGTTGCTGCGAATCGTGATGTCTGTGCTATTCCTTTTCTTCGCGTTGAGGGTGGTTAAGCAAATCAATTTTGGCAAGCTCTATCTGCTGCTGATGGTCTTAATCGCGATATTGGTTGCAACCAGTACGCTATTGGAGTCGATGGGTATCTCATTCCAGATCATCATCGGCTTTATCTCCAACACCTTCGATTTTGTGGTCTGGTGTCTCTTGGCCTTCATTGTGTACCAGAGACGCATCTCATCGATTACCGTATTCGGCTTAGGTCGAGGTGTCTTCATGGTTGGCAGCACTCTGGGTTGGTATCTCGGCGCGCAATTGATGCCGGGTTTGATCGGCGACAACCTGACTACGGTCATCTACATAGTACTCGCGTTGTTGATATTGCTTTGCGCGACTTTGGTTTTCTCGGAGAGAGACTTTGACCGCCTGATCTCACCGATCACTGAGGCGGAGTTGACCCTGAAAGACCTGACGAGAGATTTGGATCTATCTTCCGAAGACCCCACAGATGAACCTCGGAACCACGCCCGCCCCTTCATCCAAGCTTGTACCCGTATGGGTCAAATCGCCCGGCTCTCTGCCCGAGAACAGAACATCTTTGAGCTGTTGGCTCTTGGAAGGGGCAGCGAGAACATCGCCAAACGATTAAGCATCTCGCTTAATACGGCACGCACGCATACGCAAAACGTCTACACCAAACTCAATGTACACTCGCGGCAGGAACTGATCGAACTGGTTGAGGATGAACGCAAGCGGCAGCAAGACGATTAAGATCAGGTGAACAAATCATCCTGAAACTGAATGCCGATATGCATGGCATCACAAAATGGCATCGTCCGCGACTGTCCGCACCTGCAGAGCGCGTAGCGGTTGCGCGACTCGTACTCGGTCCCATCTGCAGAAATCAACGGAATACCACCCTTGACGTACAAAGGGCCGCTGCAACCCTTCTCACCATCCTGTAGAACTGAGATCTCGGGCTCAAGCTCGGGCTCGAGTTGTTGATATCCTCGTTCTTTATCAAGGTGTACCAAGCGCCCGGTTGGGCAATCCTGAGAGGCCTTGATAGCTTCTTCGCGTACGATTGGATCATCTGAACCCTCAGTAAGCGTCCAAACCTCGCTGCCCATACGATGACAGAACCGCGCAAAGGCGCAGCGATGGTCGTCCAAGAGATCTAGAGCAGGCCCCTCGAATGTCTCCGCCCGTTCCACATAAGACCGTCTGTCGGCGGTCTCGGTTCCTTCGAAACCATAATGTTGATGTTCTCCGTCACAAAATGGCGGTGTCTTGGTGCGCCCACATCTGCAGAGCGCGTAAGTCTGCGCTTGCGCCAACTCACGTCCAGGCTTATATTCTCGATGCTCTCCTACAGTGCACATCAGCTCCTCTTTCAAAGGAATCGATCCGCAAGCGAGATATGGACCGTCTTTGACGATGACTATCCTCTTCTCATGTGCCACAGTACATCCCTTTCCCAATTGTCACTGAAGGTATTGCTCCAGATATGATGCTGATTCGAGAGATCATCGTTGCTTGAGCCATGTCACCTATTCCAAAGATGGTCGTTTCCTTAACTATGGCGCTTACTCCAGATTCAAGCGGTTGCTCAGCGCATAATGACTGAACGCATAGGTCGCCACTATCGTCAGGATTGAAATCGCAAGAGAGATCAGTATCGTCACTTGATAAAACGCAAGGAATTCCCTGATACTCGGTTCAATAGCAGAGAACATGAATGTTGGGTCCATTCCCATCAAACCCATTAGTGCTCCTTGAGTCATGGAATTGATTGTATACAGCACCATGTTCGCGGCGAAGTATGCTCCAACCGCAGCGGCGACCTTATGCTTCGCGGATATTAGAGAACCAGCCACGATGCTGGCGAAGACCAGCAATAGGCCGTCGATTGTACCTACAACAACCAGAATCGGGTACTCGATAACCACGATACCCAAATCGTTGGCGAACAGCCACTGCATACCCTCTGACAGTATTTGCAGCACATCTTTATTCACCAGTCCCGAATAAGCGGTGCCAAACACCATCAGTAATCCGAGTGAGATCAATATCACCAGCATATTGATTATGCTCCAGATAAAACCAGAGATTACTTTTGATAGTAGGTGTTCGTGGATGCTTACCGGTAATGTGAAGCTCAAATAGCCTTCATCGCCCATCAGGTTGGTATAGAAGTGCCTGGCGATGAGCAACAGAGTCACTAAATACGATGAGAACAACACGATGGAAAGCAGGAACACGGCTAAGATGCTGAATCCGGCTATGGAGGAGTTGAGCATATCAGCGCCAGTTGAGCCTTGATAACCGTATTCATCCCCTGCGAACCTGACTGTGGCAGTCAGCACGAAGGTCGCCATCAGGCCAACCACCAGCGCACCAAGCTGAACAGGCAATAGAACACGTCCCAGAGCTTTGAGATCGTATTTGAGCAGCTTACCTAACACTGAAAGCCTCCCTGAAGTATCTATCCAACGACATATTACCCTGCTCGCAAACACTGGCAACAGATGCGCAGGCGGCGACATTGCCGTAATACAGCAAGATGAAATCATCGAGCACTGGTTCGACATCGGCAATCAGATGCGTTGAGATGACGATTGATGCGTTGCGATTATAGTTCTGGACGATGGTCCTGAGGATATCGTCGCGTGCAGCCGGGTCGACTCCGGCAATGGGTTCGTCCAACAGGTACAGTTCGGCACGGCGCGACATCACCAAAACCAGCTGCACCTTCTCCTTGGTACCTTTGGAGAGGGTTTTTATCTGGGCATCCAGCGGTATACGCAACCGGGCCAGCATATCCAAGGCGGCTGGGCGATCGAAATCACTGTAGAAAGCCGAGAACAAGTCGATGCAATCACTGACTTTCATCCACCCACTCAGATAGGTGCGTTCGGGCAGATAGGATACCTTGGCCTTGCTCTCTGCTCCCGGCTCAAAACCGCAGACCCTCACAGAACCTTGTGTTGGTGTGAGCAGACCGGCTGCGAGCTTGATCAGCGTGGTCTTGCCGGACCCGTTTGGACCCAACAGACCGACAATTCTGCCGCTGGGTACAGATAGCGTCACGTTGTTGAGAGCTGATAGCGTGCCGTAAGTCTTGGTGAGGCCCTGACATTCCAAGACGACTGCCATACCTACTCCTTTCACCTGTTTGACCAACAGGAGCTCTTGAGCTTTGAGTCCTCCATGCTAGCAGAAAACCATTTATACCACGTTTTACTGATGGTTTGTAACCGAACGGTAAGTTGAGTAGGGTTTGACTTCGCTTAAGCCAACTTGGTCAGACTACTGAATCGGCTGGCGATCTCTCTGCCCCAGCTCTCCTCTGAACCGTGCACGATCCTGGCGCAATAGCAGGATCTTATGTAGGCAAGTGATTCGTTCCTCTCAATCGCCATGCGGTAGCACTCATATCCTGGCTGCCGCATTTGTTCGTCCGATAATGAGATGACTTCTCGCCTGAAGCCAATCGCCTCCATCGCGTGATTCAATCTCCGCCTTAATCGGCCCCATTCTCCAGCATACTCGAATATATACGTTGCCGCTGCCTCCTGATGTGCTCCGGCATACTCAACTGCACAGACACCACCTGCTTTAGAGGGTGCAATCAGCCAAATGAGGTAAGGAGCTGCAGTATCACCTGTATAGCTGTCGATGGTGGTGCCGATATCGTCGGTATCTATCCCGAGCTCGTCTTGTTGGGCGAGCTGTTCATCGCGTTGCGCGAACGCGACATCCTCCCGAAACCCAAAGGCCATCTCACTAACGTCACAGAGTCCCTTGAGAATCTGATAATAACCCGCAATTCGACTGTGGCTTATCTGAACTTCGATGGCGATAGTCAGGGAGCTTGAGATACTATTCAGTTCGCCTATCGGAGCAGCAGCCCCTTCGACAAGCTGCGCAGCCGCTGCCTCGGCCTGTTGCGCAGATAAGCTGCTATCAATACACCGTACCTGCTCCGACGCCTGTTTTCTCAGACACAACAATTGAGCCATGCTGAGCCTTTCCAGTGGCTCAAAATCATAACCGATCTTGGAGATCGAATAGCTATCGCCATTGTCAAGAGTGTAGATTATGCGATAATCCGCCGCTTCGATATTCGTTGTGAAGCATAACGGGATGCGTCGCGCGTCCAGATTGGCTGGCAGGATGACCAGACACCGCTCGTAGAGCTGTATCACGGCAGCACCCGATCGCGATACTCCCTGCTCGCTATACGCATAGTTTCCCTTGGTCTCAAGAAGTGGCGTGCCACTGACAAAAAGCGACTCGAGAACCTTAGCGTTATAGGCAGCAAAGGCTTTTTCATAGAAAGGCTCAGTATCATAACCAAGATGCGAAAGAGTGAAGCTATCACTGTTGGTAGCAACCGCGACAGCATAATCCAGCAGCTTGAGTTCGATGATATCTGCATAGCTCAGTGATAGCGCCCGCGAGTCAGTCTCTATGAGGATCGCGTCTGCACTGATCAATAGGCGGGCTTCACCATCGATTGAAGAGGACGAGACGATTCCCTTAGTCTCCATGCTCACACCAGCTTGGTGCCACACTCACCACAGAACTTGGTCCCAGGAGCATTTTTGGCATTACAGGATGGACAGATACCTGTTTGGGCTGGTGTTGCTTGACCAACAAGCTGCAAGCCACAATTGTTGCAGAACTTCACGCCTTGGGCATTCTCCGCGCCGCATCTGGGGCATTCATTCAAAGCTAACGAGGCGCCACAGTGGCTACAGAACTTTCCCTTACCAGCTGGTTTCCCACACTGGCTGCAGATTGTGGTCTTACTCTCGATGGCTCCCTGCCAAACCGTGGCTTCATCGCCGGCATCGTCGATGTTGCGTCGCATCGCTTCAGCACGCGCTTTTGCCACATAGACTTCTTGCCGTGGCGCGCACTCAGTACAAAGGCCCTCGTTCTCATTCCAACAGCTGTCACAGACATGTGAATTGCATGACGGGCAACGACGGAAATGCTCCATAGCCTCTGTCCTGGCCTCGAGGAAGACCCTATCGTGCTCCCGTTGCCATTCGGGACCCTGATCGTCGAAGCGCTCGGAGAGAGTATCGCCCGCTTGCTGCGCACGCCACCCTAGATCACCCACTGCTCCACCGAGCAGGTCACCAAGAATCCCCGCTCCCTCACCCAGACCCCTGAAGAATCCACCTTTCTTATACGTCTGCGATTCCACGAATGCGCTCTTATAGCCGTCTTCACAGACATCGCAGTAAAACGTGAACTGGAATCCGGCATCGGTGGAGTTGTCCTCGTAGTTCCTAGTATAAGACTGAAGCATGATGACCTGTCCCTTCCCTTCGTTTACGATTTTAACGCTCAAAAAAGCCTAGAACATTAAAGGGCTTTATTGTTGGGTGGGCTTGAAAGCTGCTGATTCCAATATAGCAGAAGACAGTGTCAATCTATGCTAAATTGCTGGTAGTCTTATTGCATTTACCTTTAATCAATGAAATGATGTTCCTGATCTCATCATTGAGTGAGTCTTCACGATGAGATTAGAATCAGCACATGCAATAAAAGAGGTCGTTTCTCACTATTGGCAACATAAGGGAGGAAAAATGGACAGGATAAAGAAAGCTTGGATAAATATTGGCCTCTTCATTATCACTTTGGCAATCAACACATTAGGAGCCTTGGGTTTTATCAACGGCTATACACAAAAACAGATTTCTGATATGTATGTGACACTCATCACACCGAGTCCCATGACATTCAGCATCTGGAGCGTCATCTACACATTGCTGCTGATCTCCCTGATCGCCCTGATAGTCAAACGTGAGGACTCTTATTACGGAGCTGTTCTGGATCGCGTTTCACTGCTCTTTTGGATATCCTGCATCTTTAATATTGCCTGGATTGTCTCATTCTCCTTTGTCCTTGTAGAGATCTCTGTCGTCTTCATTGTCGCCTTCGTGATTACCCTGGCCCTTATCTGCCAACAACTCCTTAAGCTGCAGGACAAGAGGCGACGTTTGCTGCCCATCACTTTTGGCTTCTATACGGGATGGCTGACTATCGCAACCGTTGTCAACATTGCCGCTGCCCTCGTTAAGGTCAAGTGGGACAGGTTTGGCATAGCCGAAGAGATCTGGGCGATTGCCATGTTGGTGGTGGCTGTAGTGCTGGTGGCCTTGATTCTGTTGAGGATCCGTAATGCCGCTTATCCCCTGCC
Source organism: Coriobacteriaceae bacterium (assembly GCA_012515495.1). Classification (GTDB taxonomy): domain Bacteria; phylum Actinomycetota; class Coriobacteriia; order Coriobacteriales; family UBA8131; genus UBA1419. The sequence goes on from JAAYYH010000001.1 coordinate 7,760, forward strand.
TCTGGCTTGGGCGTATCTGGGAATCTACCTGTATCTCAGCTCGCCTGACGGATTCAACGGCGCATATGGCATTCTACAGATCGTTGCGCTCGCAGGAATGGTTGTGCTCATCGGTCTGGCAGCCATACAGTTTTACCGTAATCGCTATTGTGTGCTGCCGATACAGTCCTCTGGGGCAAAGCGCTCGAAGTAGTACGAAACGACAAGAGCCAAGCTAGCGAGACCCTGACCTTCAACAAAGATCAGGGTCTCGAGATTCTATCATCGACATCGGTATCAGCTTAATCTGTCAACTTGATTCTGGAATGCCTGTAGATGGCTTTCCGACGCGTTCCGCAAAACGGTGAACGCCTGTTGCACGTTCTCAGGCAAATCATAGGTCAAGAAGATCTCATACATCGCGATATTGTCGATCTCGGCTTGAACCCCCGTCTGCGCAGCCTCTAAAAGTGTCGAGGGGATGATGATATGCTCAGCAGATGAGTCTGCGGGAAAGTCCATGCCGTACGTGCCATAGACCTCTTCCAGCAATGAGAGGTGGGTCTCTTCAGATTTCATGATATTGGTATATGGTCTTTGCTCGCCGAATTTCTCAATGATAGCCTGATATTCTCCATGTGCCAGATACTCATCCTGAACCGCGTAAACCAACATGTCATTGATCGTCAGATCCTTGTCGGCTAAGGCTCCTTTGGCACCATAACCTTCAAGTGAGGATTCCTTTGAGTCGCTACTCAGCGGATCGGGGTTCTGGTCAAGACTGAGTCTGGGCAGAGTTGTCTCATCAGAGAGTGTGCTGGTGTCTTCAGATTGATCTGACTGAACGTCTGAACCTTCAGGTTGGGTAGATTGTCCATCTGTTCCTGCTTGCGCATCCGTTGTCTCCTGACCAGCAGGTGGAGTGGTCGCGTCACTGGATTTACCAGTCGTTGTGCAGCCAGGAATAAACGATAGACTGACAACAACGAATAGCAGCGACAGGACTGCTGTGGTAAGGAGACGGTGGATGGTTGAGGTTTGATTGTAAGCTTTCATCTCGAGTACCTCCTTTTGCTTTCTAGATTGCCGCTTAATCGGCTAAGTAACTTATACAGACCAGATGTGACAA
>JAAYYH010000137.1 GCA_012515495.1 Coriobacteriaceae bacterium
AGGTCAAATCCTACCATCTTGAAGGCCGGGAAGATCTCTCCCAACAACGGGCTGGTGCCAAAGGAGAGCAGGAATACCAACGAGATCCAAAACGCACCATAGCCGGTGAAGGCCATGAAACCAAAGTTGTTCCCGGTCTTGAACTCCATCAGCCCAGCGATTAACTGACAGCTACCGCCAAAGACCAATCCCAGCCAGATTACAGGAGCTAGCCCTACTAGACCCAGATTGTGCAACTGAAGGACAAAGGTGGTCAAAGCGAATCCCGCAAGGCCAATGACGGCAGGGTTTCCTAATACAGGAGTGGCAGGGCTACCAGATCCAGCGGTAGGATTACCAGGTTTATTCTCGGCCATTTTAAGCTCCTCTCACAAGGTGTCGGTCAGAACCCGCTCCAGCTTGATCGGCACCAATCATGCCTACCCAATGGGCTCGGGTATTTGCGTAAGAATACAGACACCTTGGCAAGAAACCAGTAGTGTTACCGTAAGCGGTTATATACTTATCGCCACTGATTGAGTCTATTCTTTGAGTGGTCTGTTTGTTATTACCAGTGGTTTTGCGATTCACTGTTAAATATAACACTAGCTTCAACTATATAATCATTACATAGTTATGAGGTTATAGCCACTTATGACAGCACTGATGACTCGCTGTACACCGTGTGCATCTGGCGCAATCAGCTCTGCACCTCCCCAAACCTGAGCTAGTTCTCCAAGCATACTTTCTACCCGTGATTTTAGCGCCTGTTCTGCACCCGGCACTTGCCCCACTTCTCGCCCTTGCTCCAGCAACCTGTTGCGCACTACAGCAAGGGCACTACCATAGAGCATCGAGGGACCCGCCTCCAACCGCCTTAGTGCAGAGGTGAAGCCGCCGCCCGTTAGTTCCAGTTTCCCAAGCTCGTCAACCACCAGAAGGCCTCGATTGTGGGCATATGACTGATTCGCTGCTTGAATTTGCTTTTCCGCTGCGACCCGCTCCACCGCGGACTGTCCATACTCGACCGTGGCATGTCTCTGCAGTTCAGTCAAAGTGCATTGACGTTGCCCGCCCACATAAGCGGACTCCTGCTCCAGCCCGTCAAAATGCCGATTGACCATCTCGATTGCGGCATCGGGAATCACCCAGCCCAGCCCAGCCTGCATGCTCTGCCAACTGGAGTCATACTCGCCATCGCCAGAAGCCAGATCGCAGCGACGCGCAAACGTTAAACGCTCACCTTGCGGCAGCAGCATGGCTTCGATGCCCAGCTTCTCGAAACTCGTGCTGCCATCCGCTGCAATCGACTTACACCAGATCCCAGGTGAGACCACGCCGTGACACGTGGCACCAAGAGCGCTCAGCTCTTCAATCAAGCACATCAGCCAACGGGTTTTGCCGGTTTGGATTCCTCCGCTCAATATGAACAGCATACTTACCCGCCTATTCACCCGTCTGCTACTTTATCTGCCTATCTGCCCTACACAGCTGTCATTTTGGTTGAGCATTCTTTGTGAGCTGCTGATACTCGGCATCAGTGAGATCGTAGTTGTAGAATGTCTTATAGTAGCCTGTGACAACTTCCTGTAAGTCATCCTCAAAGGCATCAGGATAACAGATGCGCGGAAACCACTGCAGGCCCATGATCTGGTTCACTGTTGGGGGATTGTTCAGCCAGGTCCAAGGCTCCGAGGGAACCTCGAAGTAATTCTCACTGCCTATCGCATCAATACCCGCCCATGCAGGATCACTGCCAACACTGCCATAGATACTGTTGGCACCAAAGACGATGAGCTCAGGATTCCAAACCGCGATCTGTTCGAAATTTATCTCGTTTCCCAATCCAGAACCTGATGCCTTCTCAACCACCACAACATTGTTGGCGCAAAGATCGATGATGCTACCCTGATACGATCCCTTGGCAATCGCGTTCAGACCAGCGTCACCCATCAGGTAGGCGACATTGACGCGTTCAGACTCTGGAATGGACGCCATAGCTGCCTCGACTTCAGCGTATGCCTTATCGCAATAATCCGCCAGTTGTTTACCACGCTCCTGCATACCGAGCAAATCACCCAACATGGTATAAGCAGTTGCATAATCATCGAGTGGCGTACTGATGAATACCACGGGAATACCCAGCTGAGTTTGCAGATTGTCCAAATCCTCCTCGAGACCTTTCTTCGGCTCGCCTGTATCAATGACGATTTGCGGAGCAGCTGCGGCAACCGCCTCCTTGTTCATATCTCCCTTGGAGCCAAACGCTGCACCGAAGACCGGCAATTCAGCCAAATCAGTGTCAAAGTACTTCAACTGCTTGTCGCTGAGCTCTTCTGCCTTTCCCACCAACAGATCGGGAGCCATGGTCAACAAGACCTGTTGCGCGGTGAATCCCGATGGCGCGATCGCATTGATAACCGTAGGAATCTCGACTTCGCGTCCCAATGAATCGGTGAATATCCGTGTTGCCGCCTCCTGTGCTGATTGGTCTTTTTGCTGGGATTCCTGTTGCCCCCCTTGCTGTTGGCTGGATCCTTGAGCTGCATTGGAGCAGCCAACCAATCCCACTAAACCGCAGCTAAGTACAGCAGCACACAGCACGAAGATTGTGCTCCTCAAGATGTTTACGACTCTCCTGGCTTTCATATTGTTGCCTCTCTCTTTGTTCTGATCCTGTTGCCTCTCTCTTTGTCAATTCTCGATTTCGTTTACAGGCACGCACACGCGCACCTTGTCACCATAAAGTGAGTTCACCTCAACATCGACGCCATAGATTGCGCTGACAAGTTCCTTGGTGATAACGTCCTTGGGACTACCATAGGCGAAGGCGCGGCCCTCGTTGATCACCAGTGTCTTGTCGGAATATAAAAATGCCTGATCGGGCTGGTGTGTAGACTGGACTATGGAGAGCCCCTCTTTGGCCAACTGCCGCACGCAACAGAGAACGCGCAGCGTATTGCCGTAATCCAATGAACTGGTCGGCTCATCCATGATGATAGTCCTCGCGTTTTGCGCGAGTGCGCGCGCAATGAGCACCAGTTGCTGTTCTCCCCCGGAAATCTGCGTGTAGGTTCGATGCGCGAGATGGATCACGCCTATACGGTCAAGTGCCTCATACGCCCGCTCGACATGGCGTTTCCCTGGCGTACGCATCATCCCCAGGTCGGTTCCTGTACTCATCAAGACAACGTCGAGTACCTCGTAGTCATATACCGATGCATGCGATTGAGGGATGTAGGAGATCTCACGAGCACGTTGCTTGATGCTCAGGGACTTCATGTCCTTGCCATTCACAAGGATGCTGCCCCCATAGTGGCTACTCAAGCCCAGTATGCAACGGAAGAGAGTGGACTTGCCCACGCCGTTGGGACCGAGCACATTTACCAACGTGCCATCGGGAATGCTGATGGTGATATCGTGCAAGACTTGGCGTTTTCCATAGGAGAAATTCAGGTTAGTGACCTCGATGCTCATCGTTGCTCAGCTCTCATCGTTGCTGCTTCCTTCTGGTAATCAGGTATAGGAAGAAAGGCGCCCCCACAAAGGCGGTGAGAATGCCAATGGGTATCTCGGAAGTGGTGGTGAGTCGAGCGACGTTATCCACTATGAGCAGGAAATTCGCGCCAACGAGCATGCTGCAAGGCAACAACTTCCGGTAATCGCAGCCCACTATCATCCGACAGAGGTGCGGCACAACGAGTCCAACCCAGCCAATCATGCCCGACACGGCCACACTGGAAGCTGTCACCAGCGTGGCGGCCGCAATGATGATGATACGGATTACCCTGACGTTGATACCCATGGTTGAGGCTTCATCGTCACCCATGGTGAGAATATTGATCTTCCAGCGCAAAGCAAACAACAAGACAAGACCGATGATCATCGGTACAGCTACCATGGCGAGTGCCATGTCGAGCTTGGCTCCGGTGAGACTACCCATCAGCCAGTAGGTGATTGCCGGAAGATCGTCTGCTGGGTCGGCAACTAACTTGGTAAAGGAAACCCCCGCTGAGAAGAGTGAACTGATCATCACACCGGCGAGCACTACAACCAACACCCGATTACCCTTGGCACGGCTACTTATCAGCAACACCAGCAGCACAGATACTATCGCGAAACAGAAGGCTGAGAGTGAGACCATAAAGGCTCCGCAACCAGCCAGAATGGCTGCTGCCGCGCCAAATGCCGCGCCTTGACTAGCACCCAAGATGTCGGGTGAAACCAGAGGATTCTGAAACGTTCCCTGAAATGCCGCACCAGCAGACGCCAGACAACACCCCACCATGACTGCCAACAGGATGCGGGGCAGGCGCACATTGAAGAACAGCGATGCCTGTTGCTCGGTCCACGTTTGATCTATGGGAAGCACGATGCTCATCAGCATTCTTACTGCTTGCTGCGGCTCTATCGGATAGCGCCCAAGCATCAGTGATACGCTCATTGCAACAATCAATAGCACGGACATGCCTACAATGAAGAGGTCAGCCTTTTTCGACCTTGAGGACTGAGCACATTGCGGTATGGATTTGCTTGTTGCGACCATCTGTTGATTCTGCACGGAACTGCTCAACACACTCATCCAATCAAGTCAAAGCCCTCGATGTCATATCTTAGTAACCAAAGGTCCTGCCGCAAACGCACCGCCCAAGCACATCGACAGATCAATCTCCACGATAGTCAACTCTCTGTTAAACGCTATTTATTCTCTTATACATACATTCTGTTTTGTGAGTATAGTTTCTTTAGCATAATTTAGCAATACGGAATTTGCTTAGCGGAACCATTTCCAAATAGGTTGGAACCGTTGGAACCCGAACGGGGGCATCAGACGTTCCAGTAGTGTTGATATACTCTTGACGAGAGTCGGACTCCCTTTCTAAGTTGAAGTAGCACACGACAACG
>JAAYYH010000017.1 GCA_012515495.1 Coriobacteriaceae bacterium
CTACGCCATAGATGATCGCGCCTATCGCATCGATCTCAAGGAGGTCATTGCTGCGGGACAAGATACTGGCCAGCGTTGGACCATCGATATTCTCCATGATGATTAAGGCTTCAGTGCCAGTGACTTCGAAATCCAAAACCGTGACGATATGCGCGTCATTGAGCATAGCGGCGGTTCGTGCTTCCTGGATTCCGGGAAGATCAGAGCCTGTGGTCTGCAGAGCGATGCGCTTGATGGCGACCCTACGTTGCAGACGTGTATCCCAAGCGATGTCCACTACGCCAAAGCCACCTTCGCCTCGGGTTTCCAGAGGTCGGTAGCGGTTGAGTATCAGCGGGCGTTCAAAGGGGCGTGCCACGTGGCTCCTCCCAAGCTGGCTGTGTTTCCAAGGCGATAACTACAGTGACCTTGGTGGCTGTGTTTGCTGCTTGCGGGAAATTATAGCAGAATTGTTATCGCTATCAGAGCTTACTCGTCTTCGGGACCTCGCCAAGCTGTTCGACAGTCACAATCAATTCTTCTTGGGAATGGATGTCTTGCCTGTTGGCGTCTTGCCTGTTGGCGACCATCATCATTGGTCTCGGATCTCGTCCAATTCCTTGATTCTTGTATAAAAAATCGAGATACGCGGAAAAGAATGGTCGGATAGTGGTGGTACTTGGCGAGCTAATAGACATAACTGCAAAAAGTGTTGGTTTGGTTCACGATATCTCCATCTTTATCCCACCTGCCGCACCTCCAACTCAAAAAAATATGCAAAAGAGAATAATCTCGCTCAAATTTTGCATTATCAGTCGAAGCGATGCGAGTCCCAATCAGTATCTGCAGTTGTGTTGATTGTTGTTGTCATGTTCGCGGAAATCATTCAGCCGATTTCAATGATCGCTGGCGTAGCGGTGACAGCTAGGTCAGCGGTGATAGTTGGATCAGTGGTGACAGGAAAGCCATTATCCGGCTAGCCGATTCCCAGAATCTGCATCACAAGCAGTGTAGCGCTGAGCACGACAACTACTACGATTGTCAGCCAACTAAGTACGTTGGCCAGACGGCCATTGGCGTATCTTCCCATCAGACGAGAGTTATTAATCAGTCGTATCAAGAAGAACAGCAGTATTGGTAGCAGGATGCCGTTAATGAACTGAGCCAGCAACATGATGCTCATCAGGTCGATCTCTGGTACCAAGACGATAGCGCAGCTGATGACGATCAGGAAGGTGAATAGGCCCTTGAAAGCTGGTGCTTCGCTCCAACTGCGATCCACACCTCGTTCCCAACCAAAGGCCTCACAGATGGCGTAGGATGTGGTGAGGGGCAATACGCACGCTGCTAAAAAAGAGGCACCAGCCAGTCCAACGGCGAACAGTTGTCTGGCATAAGGTCCAGCTATCGGAGCCAATGCATCAGCTGCATTAGCAGCACTATCAACAACGATGCCTTGGCTAAAGAGCACGGTGCCGGTAGTGATGATGATGAACCAAACCACCAGACCAGCTATTGTCGCACCACCAAAGACATCGACACGTTGGAACCGTAATCCGCGGATATCCTCCCCCTTCTCGACGACATTGCTCTGACCAAAGAAGATCATCCAAGGAGCTACGGTTGTGCCGATCATGGCGATGATCAAGGCGAAGAAGCTCTTGTCGAATACAAGCTGCGGTATCATGGTGCTCTGCGCGACCTTGCTCCAGTTTGGACCCGAGAGGAAAGCTGAGACCACATAGGTCAGGAAAACCAAGCTGATGATCATGAATATCTTCTCGGTACGGCGGTGTGAGCCGCTGACGATGAGCAACCAGACAGCCAGTCCTGCCACCGGGACACTGATATACTTGCTCACACCGAACAGCTCCATGGCCGCTGCGATACCAGCGAATTCGCTGAGTGTTGTACCCATGTTCGCAATCAACAGAGCAACCATCGCGAAGGTTGTCAAGCGGATACCGAAGTTCTCGCGGATCAACGCCGCGAAGCCCTTGCCAGTATAAGCGCCCATCCTCGCTGCCGATTCTTGTACCACCATCAGAAACAGCGTGGCGATGGGTACACACCAGAGTGCCGCATAGCCGAAATGTGACCCAGCTACACTGAATGTCGAGATACCGCCGGCATCGTTTCCTGCCATCGCTGCGATGAAGCCTGGGCCAAGGGCAGCCAATACCAGCACAATAAGCGGCCGCTTCTTCTTCGCGGTTGTCATCGCGGGAGCAATCATCTTGCTGTCTTCTGCAGTATTCTCCGATTCATACGTGTCAATCTCAGCGAGACCTGTACCAGCACGAGGATTGACTTCGCCAGAGAGCAGCTCGTTGTCATATTCGATTTTCGGAGTCTGGATGTTTTCAGCCATGTTGATCACCTGATATCGTCCGTGCTCACACGAACAGTCGGATAGCTCCATAGCTGAATACCAGTTGCAGTAAAACACCGAAGAGCATCAGCACAAAGGTGATAATCAAACTTGAGAAAGCCTTACTATTGTCCAATCTCCGCCGCGCCCACACCGTGACCAGCACTCCCATCATGATGGTTATGAAGCAGGCTGCTACTGTAGCGCCAAAACTATAGGAAAGCCGTGATAGCGAGATAGTACCGACAATCTGATTGATGTTGAGTTGTAGAGCCGAAGAAAACATGAAGAACAGCAGCACTACCAGCGCACCGGCAAAAAGACCCACGACAGCATTGCGCACCAACAGCGCTATCACAGACTTCAAGTTCTCATTGCTGCCGCTGTATTCAATCAAGTCATTGATGGAGTAGGTAGTCATATCATCGGCGACCAGCAACACTATCGGCATGAACAGTAGAGATCCAATCAATGGATCGAGAAGTCCAGACATCACTATCAGCGTGCTGATAATCGCCCATAGTATCAGCCAAAGTTCTTTGCGCAACAACCAGAGCGCGAACGAGCCAACACCGCCACCTTCTTCATGCTTCATCACGGTAGCGCCTGCAATCTGCAGGTCCTCGCTGTGTTCCTCCTCCAAGACGTCCAAGGCGTCGTCTACGGTCACAATACCTAAGAGCGCACCGGTTTCGTCGACAACCGGCATTGCTAACAGGTCGTATTTGCTGATAGCATCAGCGACTTGTTCCTGATCGTCTTCCGGCGATGCGGTTATCAGGTCTCTTGTGGCCAAATCGAAGACACTGCTGGAGATATCGGCCAATACGAGGGAGCGCAAACTCAAAGCTCCGCTCAGCTTCCCCTCGATGTCCACCGTGTAGACATAATGTACAGTATCGACATTTGTGCCCATGCTGCGGATATATTCGATGGCATCGCCCACGGTCGTGTCTTCATGTACGGCGATGAACTGCGGCGTCATGATACCGCCTGCGGTTCTCTCCTTGTATCCCAGCAGTGAGCGAATACGACTCTGATCCTGGACGCCCATCAACCAGAGCAGCTTCTCAGCTTTCTCATAGGGCAAATCACCCAGGATGTCCGCTGCGTCGTCGGGACTCATCTGTGCCAGTAGCTCACTGGCTCGCCTCTCACTGAGGTCATCAATGATGTCAGCCTGATATTCGTCTTCAAGCTCGCTCATGGTCTCCGCGGCTTGCTGGCTATCAAGATGCTCGAATACACGACCGCGTTGTTGGGGATCCAGCTGCTCGAGGATGTCTGCGACATCAGCGGGATGCAGTTCGTGTAGACGTTTGTGTGAAATCGAGAGCTTGACTGCCGAAAGATCGCGGTCAACGAGTTCCATGTAGTTCCAGGCGATGATATTCTCGTCAAAACGTTGGCCAACGGCTTTGGCAGCCATTTGTACCAGTCGCTCCAAACGGGGTGACAAGCCACGCAGGATGCCACGCAAACCGATCTCGGCGCCCAGCAACCTCAGCTGCCTGCCTGACAAAGAGAGCTTGAGGTCGTTGACTCGCACAACCTTAAGACCTTGCGTGTCCACTATCTGTTTATTAAGCAGATCACGGGCGAGCAGGAGCTCATCGGGTTGTAGATAGCTGAAGCGGATGTCGGGGCTTGGGATGTTGAGTTCGATCTTGTCATCATCAAAGGACTCGACATATTTGCGCCAACTTACCATGAATGGTGTACGAGCGGGGCCTAAGAAGGCCAGTGAGGTGATGCGCGGGAAAACCTCACCAGTGCTGATGGCGAGATCGCTAATTCGTCCTATTTCGGTGCCGTTGCTATCAAGCACCTTTTTCCCGAGCATTTGGGAGAGATACAGCATAGGCTTCTCCTCTTCCGATCTGTCTGCATTGAGGCAGACAAACCACATTTCTGGCGACACGTTTTTCGGCTACGCACCGTAGCCCGAGCATCATTGATGCTTATATGGTGTCGCAGATGTACGATGACCGCCCTTCGGTCACCGCGAGAGGAGACCAAAGGGGCTAATTACTGTGAGGATGTTCGTTCACAGTAGCCCTTTCTCTTAGGTAACAGGATGCGAAGCGACGCGCATCGTCTGAAGTCTCTTGTCATTCCTCGACTGAGGAGACAGGCCACGCCAGCAGATACAGCGCCTCGCGCTCACCAAGACGCAATAGCA